>NZ_DAOKZA010000041.1:4479-35166 GCF_035325925.1 Azohydromonas sp.
CGCGCTGCTGGCCTGTGCGCTGGCCGGCGCCGCGGTCGGCGCGATCGGCAGCGCGCTCAGCGGCGACGCGGCCTGGTACGCGGCGATCCCGGCGGCACTCGCGCTGGGCTGGTGGTTATTCGGCGACCCGACCGCCTGCGAGCGCCGCCCCGACGCCTGAGCGAGGCCCGCGATGCCCGAGCCGCAGATCATCGCCGTCGTCACCACCTTGGCCTCGCGCGACGACGCGCTGCGCATCGCGCACGCGCTGGTCGAGCGGCGCCTGGCCGCGTGCGTGCAGCTGTCGAGCATCGACAGCGTGTACCGCTGGCAGGGCGCGCTGCAGCACGAACCCGAGCTGCGGCTGACGGTCAAGACGCTGCGCTCGCGCTACGCCGCGGTCGAGGCCGCGATCCGCGAACTGCACCCCTACGAACTGCCTCAGGTCGTCGCGCTCGCGCTCGACCCGGTGCTGCCGGCGTACGCGCAGTGGGTCGCGCAGCAGTGCGACGACGGCTGACGCGCACGCGGCCGAACACGGCGCCACCCCGCCCGCCAACACGCACAGGAGGTCCACGATGGCCACGCGCACACGCCGCCGACGCGGCGACGACCCGGCCGCCGCGGCGCCGCCGCGCGGGCGCAACGTCGTCGCGGTGATCGGCATCGACGCCTACGAGCACTGGCCGCGGCTGAAGAACGCGGTGCACGACGCGCGCGGCGCACTCGACCTGTTCGTCGGCAAGCTCGGCTTCGTCGCCCCGGTGCCGCCGCTGTTCGACGCGCAGGCCACGCGCGCCGCGATCGAGGCGCTGGTGCAGGACCACCTCGCCGCCGAGCTGCGCGACGACGACAGCCTGGTGCTGTTCTTCGCCGGCCACGGGCACACGCAGGCGCGCGAGGTCGGCGGCAGGACGATCGACACCGGCTACCTGGTGCCGGCGCCGGCGCGCCGCGACCGGCTCAGCGACTGCCTGAAGATCGACTCGCTGCTCGACGACCTGAGCCGGCTGGCGGCGCGTCACGTGCTGGTGATCGTCGACGCCTGCCACTCGGGCTTCGCGCTGGGCGCGGCGATGAAGACGTTCCGCTCGAACGCGCGCTACGAAGCCGACCTGGCCGCGCGGCTGAGCCGCAAGGTCATCACCTCGGCGATGCGCGACCAGCCCGCGCTGGACAACGGGCCGGTCGCCGGGCACTCGCTGTTCACCGGCACGCTGATCGACGGCTTCAACTGGGGTGCGGCCGACATCGACGGCAACGACCTCATCACCTCGTCCGAGCTCGGCCTGTACCTGCAGCAGCGCGTCGCGCAGGCTTCGGGTTCGCAGCAGACGCCCGACTTCGGGTCGTTCCAGCTCGACGACCGCGGCGAGCTGGTGATCCGCCTGGGCGGCGACAACTTCGATGCGCTGAAGGCGCGTGCGATGGGCGCGTACCAGCGCGCCGACTTCGACGAGTTCGCCGCGCTGCTCGCCGAGGTGCGCGCGCAGCGCCCCGACAGCGCCGAGGCGCTGTACCTGGTCTACCGGCACGCGCTGCTCGAAGGGCGCGTGGCCGACGCGCTGGCGGCCATCCAGCGGCTGCAGTTGCTGCGGCTGCCGGCCGGCGTGATCCCGCTGACCGAGCGCGACCTCGTCACGCTGGGCATCCAGCTGAGCTTCTGGGGGCCGGTGCTGTCGCTGCCCGCCGCGCCGCTGCCGGTGGAGCTGTCGCTGCTCGCCGGAGCGTCGGTCGGCGCGCTGGCGCTGCTGCAGCCCGCGCCACAGGCCGGTGCGCGCGTGTACGACGTCGACGACGGTGCGATCCTGCGCTTCTTCGCGCACAACCGCGCGCCGCAGCCGGTGCACCTGTACTACATCGTCGTCACGCCGCACGGGCGGCTGCTGATGGGCCCGCTGCTCGAGAGCGATGTGCACCGCATCGACGGGCTGCCGCCGGGCGGCGACGGCATCGGCCCGCCGCTGCGCATCCGCGACGCCGGCAGCCTGACCGAGACGCGTGTGATCGCCTCGCCGGTGCGCATCTCGCCGCTGCTGTTCCCGGGCACCACCGCCACCCGGCCGCTCGACCGGCTCGACCCGGCGCAGGTGGCCGCGCTGCGCGTGCAGCGCGTGTGGCACCGCGTCGTCGGGGCGTCGCGCGCCGGCGAACGCGTGGCGGGGTTCGACGTGCCCGACACGCTCGCCGAAGCCGCGCCGCCCGACACGCTCGACGAGGCCGAGTGAGGCCGCGCCGGCGGCGCGACAAGTTGGGGGTCGCCGGTTGCGGCCGGCGGGGCCATCGCCTATAAGCGGGCGCAGTGCAGCAGCGTACGCAGAGGTTCGCGATGTCGACGTTTCCCGACCTGGTCGTCCTGCTGCCGGGCATCACCGGCAGCGTGCTCGCCAATGCCAAGGGCAAGGAGGTGTGGTCGCCGTCGGTGGGCGCGGTGTGGCGCGCGATCACCAGCTTCGGCGGCTCGATCGAAGGGCTCGAGCTGGCCGGCGACGACGTCGACGACGGCGTCACCGCGCCGCGCCTGGTGCCCGACGTGACGCTGGTGCCGGGGCTGGTGAAGATCGACGGCTACTCGCGCATCGCCGACTACCTGGTGCGCCAGCTGGGGCTGGCCGAGGGGCGCAACTTCCACCCGTTCCCGTACGACTGGCGGCGCGACAACCGCATCACCGCGAGGCGGCTCGAGTCGCAGGCCATGCAGTGGCTCGCGCAGTGGCGCCAGAGCTCGGGACACGCCGACGCCAAGCTGGTGCTGATCGGCCACTCGATGGGCGGGCTGGTGGCGCGCTACTTCGTCGAGTGCCTCGGCGGCTGGCAGCACACGCGCACGCTGATGACGCTGGGCACGCCGCACCGCGGCTCGCTCAACGCGGTGGGCTTCCTCGAAAACGGCATGAAGAAGGGCATCGGCCCGCTTGGGCTGGACCTGTCGCCGGTGCTGCGTTCGCTGACCAGCGTGTACCAGCTGCTGCCGATCTACCCCTGCGTCGGCAGCGCCGGCGGCGCGCTGCAGCGCGTCGCCGACGCCGCGGCCGCGGGCCTGCTCACCCACGTGAACGTGCAGCGCGCCGCCGCGGCACGTGCGTTCCACCAGGAGATCCACGACGCGCAGGCGGCCAACGCGCGCCTCGACGCCTACGCCGACGCCGGCCCGACGCTGGTGCCGGTGGTCGGCATCGAGCAGCCCACCGCGCAGTCGGCGCTCGTCGACGGCGGCAAGCTCACGCTGGTCAACGCCTACGAGGGGCAGGACCTCGGCGGCGACGGCACCGTGCCGCGCGTGTCGGGCACGCCGATCGAGCTCGAGACCGCCAAACGCGAGGTCTACGCCGCTGAGACGCACGGCGCGCTGCAGAACGCCGACGGCACGCTGGCCAACGTGAAGGGCGTGCTGACGCGCGACAGGATCGACTTCCGCAAGTTCCAGCGCGCCGAGGACGCTGCGATGCTGACGCTCGAGGTCGACGACGTGGTGCTGCCGGGCGAGGCGCTGCGCGTGCGCGTGCGCCCGTCCGAGGGCAGCCCGAAGGTGCAGGTGCGGCTGCAGCCGCTCGCTGGCGGCGCTGCGCTCGACGAGGCGCTGCGGCGCGACGTCGAGCCGCGCTGGCAGGCGGGCGAGTTCGCGCTGGCGCCGGGGCTGTGGCGCGTGACCGCGCACGCCGACGGCGCCACGCCGGTCAGCGACCTGGTGGTGGTGGCCGCGCCGTGAAGATCGGCTGGAGCGTCGACTTCGTCGTCGTCGACGCCGGGCAGAGCGCCGCCGACGCGCTGGAGCGCGTGCGCGGCTCGAGTCTGCCGTGGGTGCTCGTCGAACGCGAAGGCGGGCGCTGGCGCTACGTGTTCGCCCGCCGCGAACTGCTCGAGCTGCCGCGCCTGCGCTGGCTGATCGACCAGGGCGCGGACCTGCACCGCCTGTCGCTCACCGAGGCGCTGAACCTGCACGAGACCGCCTCCAGCCGCGCGCTGGGCCCCGGCGAGGACGCCGACGCCGCCGAACCCGACCCGGCGCAGCCAAGCGCGGCGCGTTTCTTCGGCGTCGAGGACGACGGCAGTGTGGTCGCGGTCGGCGGCGCCGACGTCGGCCTGGTGCCGCGCATGCGCGGCACGCGCGCCGAGCCGCCGCCGGTGGGGGCCGCCCCGCCCGCCCCGCCGCGGCCGACGGCGCGGCGCGCGCGTTCGCGCAGCGCCCCGCGCGCACAGGCCCCGCGTGCCGGCGCGGCGCCGCCCGCGCCCGCCGAGGCCGCCGCCCCGCCGACATCGGCGCCTGCGGTCGACGACGAGGGCACGACGCCGGTGCGCTTCCCGTCGATCGATCCCGACGGCGAGGTGCACGCCGGCGAAACGGTCACGCTGGTGGTCGACCTGCTGCGCGAGGAGTCGGCGACCACGCTGGGCGGCACCGCGTTCCCGGCGCAGGCGGCCGACTGGACCGCGTTCGACGTCGACGTGACGCTGCAGTCGCCCGACATCGAGTTCGACGACGGCGGCCGCGGCACGCTGACGGTGCGCCGCAACGCCGCGACGCAGGCGGCGAAGGTCACCGGCCGCGTGCGCGCCGCTCTGGCGGCGGGCCACGAGATCGACGTGAAGGCCCGGTTCCTGCTGGGCACGCGGTTCTGCGGTTCGGCGGTGCGCCGGCTGCAGGTCGGCGCCGGCGCGCAGCCGCAGGCCGCGCCGGTGGCCGACACCGCGGTGCAGGTCGACGCGCAGGCGGCGCAGCCCGACCTGACGGTGTTCATCACGCTGTTCGACAACGATCGGCCCGGGCGGCTGCACTGGCGCATGGTCACGCCGCCGTTTCCCGGGCGGCCGGCGCGGCTCGACGGCATGGTCGACCTCGGCCAGAAGCCGGCCGAGGAAGCCACGGCGCTGTTCAAGCGCTTCGCCAACCTCGAGCGCGGGCAACACCAGGAGGCCATCGAGGGCTTCGGCGAGCAGTTGTGGAACGATGCGCCGCCCGAGTTCCACGCCGTGTACTGGGCGCTGAACGACTTCCACCGCCGCGCGCTGACGATCCAGTTCGTCAGCGACGACCCACACCTGCCCTGGGAGCTGATGAGCCCGTACCGCGACGGCGAGGTGCACGGGCCGATCGCGCTGCGGCACGCGGTGGCGCGCTGGATCGGCCACTGGCAGGGTTACATGCGCAACCGCCTGCCGGCGGGCGCGCTCGTCGCGATCGCGCCGCACTACGCGAGCGCCAGTGCGCGCCTGTCGCTGGCCGAGGCGGCAGCGCAGGAGCTGGTCGACAAGTTCGGCGCGCAGCGCTTGCCGGGCCAGCGCGACCGCGTGCTGCAACTGCTCGAGCAGCCGCCCGACGCGCCGGTGGCGCTGCTGTACTTCACCGGGCACGGCGCATTCGCTGCCGACGCCGCCGGCGCGTCGCTGATCAAGCTCGAGGGCGGCGCCAGCCTGAGCGCCACCGAGGTGGCACGGCAGAAGGTGCGGCTGGGCGAGCGGCACGGCACGGTGGTGTTCCTCAACGCCTGCGAGGTCGGCGCCACGGGCAGCGTGCTGGGCAACGTCGGCGGCTGGGCCGACGCATTCCTGTCGCGCCGCTTCGGTGCCTTCATCGCGCCGCTGTGGGCGATCGACGAGGAAGACGCCAAGCAGGTCACCGAGGACCTGATCGCCGCCATCGTCACGCGCCGCGAGCCGATGGGCGAGGCGCTGCGCGCGCTGCGCGAGCGACACGGCGCGGTGTCGCCGACCTTCTACTCGTACCTGCTGTACGGCGACGTCACCGCGCGGCTGGGCGGCGGCTGATGCGCCCGCGGCGCAGCGCGGCGTCGGCACGCCGGCGCGAAAGTGCCACCGGATCGCTTCGCGACGACTAAACTTCACCTGCGCACTCCACCGCGCCGGAAGGAGGCCCGACATGGCCACGTTCCCGAGCACCGAAGCCACCTGCATGCTGCCGGTGAAAGACCTCGCGAGGGCGCGCCGCTTCTACGAAGACGTGCTGGGGCTGGGCGCCGAAGGCGAACGGCCCGACGGCAAGTTCGTCTACCGCTGTGGCGACACGCGCATCGCGCTGTTCCCCAAGCCCGAAGGCACGAAGGCCGAGCACACCGCGCTGAGCTTCCGCGTCGACGACATCGCGGCTGCCGTCGCCGCGTTGCAGGGGCGCGGGCTGCGCTTCGCCGACTACGACCTGCCGGGGCTGAAGACGGTCGACCACGTCTGCGTGCTCGGCGCCGAGAAAGCCGCCTGGTTCGAGGACACCGAAGGCAACATCCTGTGCCTGCACGAGGACTTGGCGTAGCGCGTGCGCGTGCCGCCGGCGACGCGGCCACCGACGTCGCGACGGGCGGCTACGGCCGGCACACCTGCTGCAGCACGTCCGACGACACCGTGCCCGGCTTGGCGTCGTGCCACGGCGCGGCACTCGGTGCGTGGCTGGTCGAGCCGAACACCTGGCCGGTGGCCATCGGTTCGGTGTACGCGGTCAGCATCAGCAGCCGGTAGCGCTGCGCGGCGCAGTCGTATTCGATCAGCATGCGGTGCGATGCCGCGCCGCCCTTGCTGGCGTGTTCGGTGCTCGTGAGTTCCCAGACGCGGCGCAGCGCGCCGTCCTTGCGCAGCGTCGTCGGGTCGATGAAGTGCGACGTGCCGTCGGCCGAAGACACCAGGGTCCATCCCGCCCACGCCGGCGCGGCCACGAGCAGGCCGATGAGAAACGCGAGTGTCGGCATCGTCGATCGACGCTCCGTCGTCGGGCATCGGGCCCGCAAATGCAGAAGGCCTGCACGCCGATGCAGGCCTTCGTCGATGTTGGCTCCCCGACCTGGGCTCGAACCAGGGACCTGCGGATTAACAGTCCGTCGCTCTACCGACTGAGCTATCGGGGAAGAGCCGCGCATTATAGCCAGGTCGCACAGCGCGACCGTGCAGGCGTCACAGGTCGGCCTGCAGCGACACGCGCCAGGTGCGCGGCGGCAGCGGGAACAGCCAGGCGTGGCCGTACAGGTACGGCGCTTCCTTCCACGCGCGCTTGTCGCCGACGTTGTCGACGCCGACGCGCCAGGTCAGCGTCGCCGCCGCCACGCGCTGTGCAAAGCGCGCGCCCAGGTCGAAACGCGTCCAGCCGCCGATGCGCGCGCCGTGGTCTGGCAGCACGTAGCGATCGCCCTCGTGCACCGCGTCGGCGCGCAGCGCCAGCCCGTCGACCGCGGCCGGCCGCCAGCCCAACCCGAGGCGCAGGCTGCGCGACGGCACGTTGACCGGGCGCAACCCGTTGATCGTGTCATCGGCCGACCCGCGGCGTTCGGCGTCGAGCCACATCGCGCCGGCGTGCGCGTCCCAGCGGCCCAGCGTCGCGTCGGCCTGCACCTCGATGCCGCGGTGGCGCGCGTCGCCGTCGATGCGGCGCGTGCAGCTGCCGTCGTCGTCGCAGCTGCCGATGTCGGCGGCCACCGGGCGCGTGATGTCGAACAGCGTCACGGCGGCGCCCACGCCGTCGGCGCGCAGCTTCCAGCCCAGCTCGACCTGCCGGCTCTTGATCGCCGGCAGCGCCTGGCCGGCGTTGGTGTATCGCGCGCGGTTCGGCGCCACGTCGGTCTCCAGCCCCTGCCCCCAGCTCGCGTACACGGTCTGCGTCGGCGTCGGCTGGTGGCTCAGCGCCAGCCACGGCAGCGTCGCCGACGCGTCGTAGCTCGTCGGCCGCGAGCCGTCGGTGCGCACGCTGTCGCGCGCGAGCCGCGTGTGGCGCACGCCGGCCCACAGCCGCCAGTCGCGCGCGAGGTCGACGCGGTCGCGCAGGTACAGCTCGGTGCTGCGCTCGTCGCGCAGCGTGTTCTCGTCGGTGAGCTCGGGCGCGGCGTCGGTGACCAGGCCGGCGTCGATGCGCCCGGTGCCGGTGTAGTTGTAGGCCTGGCGGTCGAAGCGGGCGTCGAAACGCGTGACCAGCACGCCGGCGGCCAGCGTGTGGCGCAGCGCGCCGGTGGTCGCCGAGCCTTCGACGTGCAGGTCCAGCGCGTCGCTGCGCCGGCGCTCGTTGTCGCTGCGGAAGTCGTACAGGTCGAACGTGCCGTCGGGGCAGTAGCGGTCGGCGTAGTAGACGTCGGCGGCGGCGTCGTAGCAGCCGAACGGGAACGCGATGCGGTCGTCGGTGTGCAGGCGCTGCGTCATGCTGTGCGCGACGAAGCGCCAGTCGGCGGCCAGCGCCTGCGTCCAGCGCAGCGACGCGGTGCGGCCGCGGAACTCCACCGGCTGCGACCACGGCTGGCTGTTCAGGTTGGTGCGCGGGTCGATGGCCCTCGCGCCGGGCACCGCGTCGCCGAGCAGGCTGAAACCGGGCACACTGGGTTGGCGCTGGAACGCGGTGTCGAACTCGGCCTCGATCCGCGAACCGGGTGCAACGCGCCAGTCGCCGGCCAGCGCCAGCTGGTGGCGGCGCCCGCGCGCGTCGCGCGTCGGCGGGTCGAGGTGCTCGTACGCCAGGTTCAGGCGCAGGCCGAACTGGCGCGCCGCGCCGAAGCGCTGCCCCAGGTCGACCGCGCCACCGAGGCCGCCGCCTTCGCGCAGCTCGACGCGTGCGCTGCGCAGGTCGGCGTCGGGGCGCTTGACCACCAGGTTCACCAGCCCGCCCGGCGCGCTGGTGCCGGCCTGGATGCCGCTGGTGCCCTTGAGCAGTTCGAGCCGCTCGACGTTGGCCAGCGGCAGCGCGGTCTCGGCGTTGATCGGCAGCCCGTCGCGCCGGTAGTTGAAGCGGTTGTCGATGACGAAGCCGCGCACGCCGAGGATGCTCCAGTAGCCCTCGGCGTTGTAGGCGTCGCCCACGGCAGGGTCGAAGCGCGCCAGCTCGGCAACCTGGCGCGCGCCGGCGTCGATCAGCCGCGCGGCGTCGAGCGTGCCCACCGACATCGGCAGGCGCGACGCGTCGACGTCGCCGAATCCGCCGACGTCGGCGCCGAGCTGCAGCGTGCGGCCGGTGACGGTGATGCGCTGCACCGGTTCGTCGGCCACCGCGGCCAGCGGCGGCAGCGCGGCCAGCGCGGCGCCGACGGCGCACAGCGTGCGCCGGCGCATCGGGGGTGCGTGAGGAGTACGGGAACGGGTGGACATGGCCAGCGAGCCTTTCGGTCGATGGCAGGTCGGCGGTCGGTGGCGGCGCATGCGCCCGGCGGGCGCGAGGCTTCAGGCTGACGGCTTCCCTGCGCGAGGATTACCTCAATCAGGTTCAAGGGGACTCTCTCAGCCGGTGGCCGTGCACCCGGTGCACGACCGCCAGCACCCCCAGCGGGTGCGCGCGGCGAACGCCGCGCGCGCGACCATTATCCACCGACGACGCGCGAAGGGGCCGCGACGCGGCCCCTTCGTCGTCGCGCCGCGGGCGGCGCGCGTCAGTCGAACACCGGCGTCTCGACGCCCAGCACCTTGTGCAGCTTCGGGCTGGTGGTCGTGTACTGCAGGTGGATGCGCTTGTCGGGGAACACGTACGGCGCGGCGCCGAACGCCGCGAGCGCGGCCTCGTGGAACCCCGACAGGATCAGCTTCTTCTTGCCCGGGTAGGTGTTGATATCGCCCACCGCGAAGATGCCCGGCACGCTGGTCTCGAACTTCTCGGTGTCGACCACCAGTTGCTTGCGCTCGATCGCCAGGCCCCAGTCGGCGATCGGCCCGAGCTTCGGGCTCAGCCCGAAGAACACCAGCAGCATGTCCAGCGGCACGACGCGCGTGACGCCGTCGCCGCCCGTGACCTTCACGCCGGTCAGCCGGTGGCCCTGCTCCTCGATGCCGGTGACCTGGCCGACGATGAACTGCATCTCGAGCGCGTCGCACAGCTCCTTCATCTTGGCCACGCTGGCCGGCGCGGCGCGGAAGCCGTCGCGGCGGTGCACAAGAATTACGCTCTCGGCCTTGTTCGGCCCCTCCTGCACGAAGTTCAGCGTCCAGTCGAGCGCCGAGTCGCCACCGCCGACGATGACCAGGTTCTTGCCCGCGAACTGCGCCGGGTTCTTCACGCGGTAGTGCAGCTGCGTGCCCTCGTACTTCTCGATGCCGTCGACCTTCAGCGTGCGCGGCTGGAACGAGCCGACGCCGGCGGCGATGAAGATCGTGCGCGTGACGAAGCGCGTGCCCTTGCTCGTCTCGACGTCGAAGCGGCCGTCGTCTCGCTTGTTCACCACCGTCACCTCCTGGCCGAGGTGGAACGTGGCGCCGAACGGCTCGATCTGCTTGAGCAGGTTGTCGGTCAGTTCCTGCCCGGTGCACACCGGCACGGCCGGGATGTCGTAGATCGGCTTGTCGGGGTACAGCTCGATGCACTGCCCGCCCGGATAGGCGAGCGAGTCGATGACGTGCGCCTTGATCTCGAGCAGGCCGAGTTCGAACACCTGGAACAGCCCCACCGGGCCGGCGCCGACGATGACGGCGTCGGTCTCGATCGGGCCGTCGTGGTGGCGTGCGGTGTCGGCGACTTCGGCGTTGGGCTGCGGTTCCATGAGGGTGTCGTCGTCGAGCCCGCGGCGCGGGCGTTGGCGGGGCTCAGCGCTTGAGTTCGCCGAGCTTGTTCTTCACGTCCTTCCACTCGTCGGCGTCGGGCAGCGCCGCCTTGCGCTTGGTGATGCTCGGCCACTTCCTCGACAGCTCGGCGTTGAGCGCGATGAAGTGCTGCTGGTCGCCGGGCACGTCCTCCTCGGGCACGATCGCGTTGACCGGGCACTCGGGGATGCACACCGCGCAGTCGATGCACTCGTCGGGGTCGATCGCCAGGAAGTTCGGGCCCTCGCGGAAGCAGTCGACCGGGCACACGTCGACGCAGTCGGTGTACTTGCAGCGGATGCACGATTCGAGGACGACGTGGGTCATGGGCAGGCTCGACAGGGGTGGTCCAGGCAGGCGAAGCGCGCAGCCGCAGCGCTGCCGCACGACGCGGCCGCACACCCCGGGGCGTACGGTCCGGACGCGGATTCTAAGGTGCCAGGGTTTCCACCGAGGGCTGAGGTCGCGTGCGCACCGCGGTCTTGCGCTGCGCCGCGGTGGCCTCGGCACCGACGCCGACGGTGACCACCGTCGGCCTGCCGGCGTGCAGCACGCCGGCCTCGGCGAGCGTGGCCACGCGGTGGTCGCTGACAAGTTGGTCGACGCATCCGGCGCGCGAGACCACGCACGCCGGCGTGTCGGCGCCCCAGCCGGCTTCGCGCAGCGCGCGCGCGAGCGCGCCGAGCTGCCGCCCGGCCATGTAGAACACCTCGGTGTCGGCGCTGCGACGTGCCGCCAGCCGTGGCCGGTCGTCGGCCGCCACGCCGACGGCGGTGGTCAGCGCCACGCTGCGCCCGCGCCCGCGGCGCGTCAGCGGCCGGCGCGCCGCCGCCGCGGCGGCGAGCGCCGCGGTGACGCCGGGCACGACCTCGGCGTCGATGCCGGCGGCGTCGAGCGTGCGCAGTTCCTCCTCCAGGCGCGCGAACACGCTCGGGTCGCCGCCCTTGAGCCGCACGACCAGCGCCACCTCTTGCGCACAGCGCACCAGCAGCGCGTCGATCGCCGCCTGCGGCGTCGACGCGCCGAATCCGCGCTTGCCGACGTCGATCCAGCGCGCGCGCGGCGCCAGTTCGCGCAGCGCCGGGTCGACGAGCGCGTCGCACACGACGACGTCGGCCTGCGCCAGCGCGCGTGCGCCGCGCAGCGTGATCAGGTCGGCGGCGCCCGGGCCGGCGCCGACGAACACCACGCGCCCGATCAGCACGCGGCCTCCGCGCCGATGCGCTGCGGTGTGAACGCTTCGGAGCGGCCGTGCGCGTGCATCAGCAAACCTCCGCGCTGGCGCGCTGCGGTGTGAACGCTTCGGAGCGGCCGTGTGCGTTCACGCGGCGGCCTCGGCCGCCGGTGGTGCGACGTGCAGGCCGCACTCCTTGGCCTGTTCGTCCTCCCACCACCAGCGCCCGGCGCGGAACGGCTCACCCACCGCGATGGCGCGCGTGCACGGCGCGCAGCCGACGCTAGGCATGAAGCGGTCGTGCAGCGGGTTGTACGGCACGCCCCGAGTGGCGATGTAGTGCCACACGTCGCCCCACGACCAGTCCGCCAGCGGGTTGAGCTTGACGCGGCCCTGCGCGTCGCGGTCGCGGTACGGCACCTCGGCGCGCGCGTCGCTCTGCTCGCGCCGCAGCCCGGTGATCCAGGCGTCGCGCTGCGCGAGCATGCGCGCCAGCGGCTCGAGCTTGCGCAGCTGGCAGCAGGCCTTGCGCAACTCGACGCTGCGGTACATCGCGCGCCCGCCGTGGCGGCCGACGAACTGCGCCACCGCGTCGTGCGCCGGCCGGTGCACCTCCACCGGCAGCGCGTAGTGGCGCTCGATGCGTGCGATCAGCGCGAAGGTCTCGTCGTGCAACGCACCCGTGTCCAGCGTCGCCACCGCGATGGGCAGGCCGGCGCGCGCGATCAGGTCGGTGACCACCATGTCCTCGGCGCCGAGGCTGGTGGCTTGCACGATGCGCCCCGGATGTTCGCGCGCCGCTTCGAGCAGCATCGCCTGCGCGTGAGCGTGGCGGGTCTCGAATCCGGCGCCGGGGCGGGCGTACAAGGCGATGGCGTGGGAGGTCATGACAGGCTTCGGTGCGAAGGAGGTGCCGCGTCGTGGCGGCGATACAGCGGACGCGGCTCTTGCACGTCGCCCTGGTAGTGGCCGGCGAAGAAGCGCAGCGCACGCTGCGCCGAATCGAGGCTCTGGTCGGCGCGCAACTGCACCGCGTCGAAGCCGGTGCGCTGCAGCAGCGGCAGCATGTCGACGAGCACCTCGCCGGCGGCGCGAACCTCGCCGCGGTAGCGCAACCGGGCGCGCAGCAGCCTGGCCTGGCTGTAGGCGCGTCCGTCGGTCCACTGCGGGAAGTGCAGCACGATCGCGGCGAGTCGCGGCAGGTCGCCGTCGAGCGCCTCGACGTCGGCGTCGTTCGGCAGCGCCAGCGCCACCGGGACGCCGTGTGGCCACTGCGCGCGCACCGCCTGCCACTGCGCCGGGGTCAGCAGGCTGCCGTGCGTCGGCGGCGGCGCCTCGCCGCCGGTGGGGTGCCAGCGGTCGTGCAACGGGTCGATGAATCGCATCGCGGGACCTCGCGGCTCAGGCGGCCAGCGCCAGCGTCCGGCGCACTGCATCGGCGGCCGCGCGAAACGGCGCGATCCCGGCGCGGCGCAGCGTGTCGGCGAAGCGTTCGCCGTCGATGCGCTCGCGGCGGTACGCGTGCACCAGTGCCTCGACGACGTCGGCGACCTCGTCGGCGGCGAACGCCGGGCCGATGACCTTGCCGGGAGCGGCCGCGCCGCCCAGCGTCGAGCCGTCGCCGCCGCCGACGCTGACCTGGTACCACTCGAGCCCGTCCTTGTCGACGCCGAGGATGCCGATGTGGCCGCTGTGATGGTGGCCGCACGAGTTCATGCAGCCGCTGATGTGCAGGTCGATCTCGCCGAGATCCTCGAGCTCATCGAGGTCGGCGAAACGCTCCATCACCGCCTGCGCGACCGGAATCGAACGCGCGTTGGCCAGGCCGCAGAAGTCGCCGCCGGGGCAGGCGATGACATCGGCGAGCAGGCCGATGTTCGGGGTCGCGAAACCGGCCGCGCGCGCCGCCTGCCACAGTGCGTAAAGGTCGACCTCGCGCACCCACGGCAGCAGCAGGTTCTGCTCGTGCGTGACGCGGATCTCGCCGAGGCTGTAGCGGTCGGCCAGCGTCGCTGCGGCGTCCATCTGCGCGGCGCTGACGTCGCCCGGTGCCTGCGTCGCGCGCTTGAGCGACAGGGTCACCGCGCGGTAGCCGCTCACGCGGTGCGGGTGCACGTTGCGCGACAGCCAGCGCGTGAAGCCGGCCGGTGCGTCGAGGTGGCGCGCCGGCTCGAACCCGCCCGGTGCCGGGCGCACGCCGGCCGGATCGGCGAAGTGCGCGACGACGCGCTCGAGCTCGGCGTCGGTGAGCAGCTGCGCGTCGCCGTCGACGTCGCGCCGCAGGATCTTCGCGAACTCGTCGTCGACGGCGTCGAAGAAGCGCCGCCCCTCGGCCTTGACGAGGATCTTGATGCGCGCCTTGAATGCGTTGTCGCGCCGCCCGTAGCGGTTGTAGACGCGCACGATCGCCTCGAGGTAGACGAGGATCTGCCGCCACGGCACGAACGCGCTGGCCCGCGTCGCGACCAGCGGCGTGCGGCCCATGCCGCCGCCCACGTGCACCTCGAAGCCGACTTCGCCGGCGTCGTCCTTCACCAGCCGCAGGCCGATGTCGTGCCACAGCGTGGCCGCGCGGTCCTCGCGCGCGCCGGTGATCGCGATCTTGAACTTGCGCGGCAGGAACGCGAACTCGGGGTGCAGCGTGCTCCACTGGCGCAGGATCTCGGCGTAGGGCCGCGGGTCGACGACCTCGTCCGGCGCGATGCCGGCCAGCGCGTCGCTGGTGATGTTGCGGATGCAGTTGCCGCTGGTCTGGATGCCGTGCATGTCGGCCTCGGCGAGCAGGTCCATCACGTCGGCGGCGCGCTCGAGCGCGATCCAGTTGAACTGCAGGTTCTGCCGCGTCGTGAAGTGGCCGACGCCGCCGCGCCCGCGGTGCGGCCCGTGGTCGACTCGATCGAATTCGCGCGCGATGCGCGCCAGCGTGCGCAGCTGTCGGCTGCAGAGCTCGCCGTACGGCACGGCGATGCGCAGCATTGGTGCGTGGCGCTGGAGGTACCAGCCGTTCTGCAGCCGCAGCGCCTTGAAGGCGTCGGCGCCCAGTTCGCCGCGCAGGTGGCGCTCGAGCTGGTCGCGAAACTGCGCGGCGCGCTCGCGCACGAAGCGCCGGTCGAAGGTGGTGTAGCGGTACATGGGCGGCACTCTAGGCAGCCGCTTTATATTTGAGAACTACTTTTTCATTGTTTGTTTATGGCCATCGGTTCTTAAACGGGTCGCATCGACGGCTCCGTAGAATTCCCGGCATGTCGCTGTACCGTGCCTGCGCCGCTGCTGCCATCGCCTTGCTGCTGGCCGCCTGCCAGACCGCACCGGTGGCCCCGCCGCCCGTCCCCACCCCGCCACCGGCGGTCGTCGCCCCGGCACCCGTGCCGCCGCAGCCGCCGCGCATCGGGCTGGCGCTCGGTGGCGGCGCGGCGCGCGGCTTCGCGCACATCGGCGTGATCCAGGTGCTCGAGGAGCATGGCATCCAGCCCGGCCTGGTGGTCGGCACCTCGGCGGGCAGCCTGGTCGCCGCGCTGTACGCCAGCGGGCTCGACGGCAGGCAGCTCGCGCGGCTGGCGCTCGAGATGGACGAAGGCGCGATCACCGACTGGGCCTTTCCCGGCCGTGGCGTGATCCGCGGCGAGGCGCTGGCGCGCTGGGTGCGCCAGCACACACGCGGCCGGTCGATCGAGCAGATGCCGTTGTCGCTGGGCATCGTCGCGGCCGACCTCGACACCGGACGCGCCGTGCTGTTCCGCCGCGGCGACCCCGGCACCGCGGTGCGCGCGTCGAGCGCGGTGCCGGCGGTGTTCCAGCCGGTGAAGATCGGCGAGCGCGAGTACGTCGACGGCGGCCTGGTGGCGCCGGTGCCGGTGCGTCATGCGCGCGAGATGGGTGCCGAGCTGGTGATCGCGGTCGACATCGCGACCCCGCCCGACGGCCACCCGACCGGCGACCCGGTGAGCCTGCTGCTGCAGACCTTCAACATCATGGGCGCGGCGATCAGCCGCTTCGAGCTGCGCGAGGCCGACGTCGTGCTGCGCCCGGCGCTGGCCGGCGTCGGAAGCGCCGACTTCGCGGCGCGTCAGCGCGCGATCGAGGCCGGCCGCGAGGCCGCACTGGCACAGCTGCCGTTCATCCGCACCCGCGTCGCGCAAGCGATGCAGTAGACGCCCGCCCCGCCTCGGCGGGCGGGCCGGGCACGGCCCGCACCCGGGGGCAATCGTGGTCGCTCAGCGCCACAGCAGCAGCGCCCAGGTGCCGGCCGCGAACACCAGCGAAAGCATCACCGCGGCACTGCCCAGGTCCTTCGCGCGACCGAGCAGCGGGTGCGCGTGCGGCGACACCGCGTCGGCCAGCGCTTCGAGCGCCGAGTTCAGCAGCTCGACGACCCACACCAGCACGACGACGCCGATCAGCGCCAGCGTCTGACCCCGCCCCGGAGAGACCCACGGCGCGACGGCGACCAGCGGCGCGCCGAGCAACAGTTCCTGGCGAAACGCCGCCTCGTGACGCACCGCCGCGCGCAGCCCGGCCCAGGAGTAGCCCAGCGCGTCGACGAGCCGGCGCAGCCCGCCGCGGCTCTTGTAGGCGCTGGCGGTGGGTGTGTCGTGGATCATCGGCGGCGTCGTGGTGACAGATGGACGCCGGATTCTGGCCACGGCACCTGAAGCGGGTCTGAAGCGCGCGGCGCGCACGCGGCGCGCGTTGCGCGGCGTCGCCGGCACCGGTCTCAGCGCGTGCCCAGCCGCAGCTCGACCGCGAAGCCGCGCTGCACCTGCGGCAGGTGCAGCGAGCCGCCGTGCGCACGCGCGATGCGGTCGGCCAGCATCAGGCCCAGGCCGGTGCGCCCCTCGTAGTCCTGCGCGTCGATCGCGGCCTGCAGCGCGGCGCGCCGTGGCGCGTCGACGCCGTCACCGTCGTCACGCAGCCACAGCGTGGCCGGCGCGCCGACGCCGACCTCGACGTGCGTCGCACCGTGGCGCCGCGCGTTGTCGAACAGGTTGATCAGCGCGGCGGCGAGCAGGTCGGGGTCGGCGTCGATCGTCGCCGCGGGGTCGACCTGCGCCACCAGCCCGTCGAGCGGCAGTCGCGCCAGCAGCGCGCCCAGCGCGACACGCTCGCGGCGCGGCGCGGCGCCGCTGCGGAACAGCCCGAGCAGCGCCGCCACCACCGCCTGCAGTCGCGCCGCGGCGTCGCGCACGCGCTGCAGCCGCGGCTGCAGCGCCGGTGGCGCCTCGCGCAGCGCCGCCGCGAGCTGCGCGTCGATGCCCGCCAGCGGCGTGCGCAGCGCGTGCGCCGCGTGGCCGGCGAAGGCACGCTCGTCGGCGATGCGCTGCGCCAGCCGTTGCGTCAGCGTGTCGATGGCGGCGTGCACCGGCTGCAGTTCGTCGCGCTCGGCCGCGCCGAGCCCTGCGCCGTCGCGCGGCGGATCGGCCGCCGGGTCGTGCGCAGCCAGCCGCGACGACAGGCGCTGCAGCGGCTCGAGCTCGCGGCGCACGCGCGCGCGCAACCACAGGTGCCCCAGCAGCCCGATCGCCAATGCCGACGTGACCGCGCCGAGCACGACCTCGGCGTGCGCCTCGACGCGCTCGGCGCGCGTCTGCGCGACGTACAGCATGCGCCCGTCGCCACCCAGCGGCGCACCGAACACGCGCCAGTCGGCGGTGTCGCTGAAGCCGGCGCTGGGCGTGGCGTGCAGCGGTTGCGCCGGCGCCTGCGCCGAGCGGGCGCGCATGCCACCTTGCGCGTCGACCACCTGCCACGCGAAGCGCCCGCCGGCCTGCGCGGGCGGCGGAGGCGCCGCCGGCGTGCCCGCGAGCATCGCGCCGAGCACTTCGGCCGAGGCGCGCAGGGTGTCGTCGAGCAGTTCGTCGACCTCGTGGCGTGCCGCCAGCCACACCGCGGCGGCCACCGCGACGCTCCACGCCAGCGACCACCACAGCAGCGCGTCGGCGAGCCGGCGGCGGATCGACGGCAGCGCCATCACCGGATCGCGCCGATGCGATAGCCCAGCCCGCGCACGGTCTCGATCAGCGCGTGGCCGAGCTTGCGCCGCAGCGCCGAGACGTGCACCTCGATCGCGTTGCTGGCGATCTCGGCGTCGAAGCCGTGCACCAGCTTCTCGAGTTCGGCCTTGGGCACGATGCGCCCGGCACGCAGCACCATCGCCTCGAGCAGCGCCCACTCGCGCGCCGTCAGCGGCACGGCGTGACGGTCGACGAAGGCGGTGCGTGCGGCCAGGTCGACTTCGACGGCGCCGAAACGCCGGCGCGACGCCGCCCCGCCCGCAGCGCGCCGGCCGACCGCACGCAGCCGCGCGACCAGTTCCTCGGGCGCGAAGGGCTTGACGAGGTAGTCGTCGGCACCGCTGTCCAGCCCCTCGACGCGGTCGCCGAGGCGGTCGCGCGCGGTGAGCATCAGCGCCGGCGTCGCGTCGCCGTGGGCGCGACGCTTGCGCAGCCAGTCGAGCCCCGAGCCGTCGGGCAGCTGCCAGTCGACGAGCAGCGCGTCGTAGGGCTCGCCGCGCAGCGCCTCGGCGTCGGCGAGCGCGCGGCACCAGTCGACCTGGTGCCCTTCGGCGCGCAGGAAGGCCTGCAACCCGTCGCCGAGGATGTCGTCGTCTTCGAGCAGCAGCAGTCGCATCCGCGCGCCAGTCGTTCAGCGGCGCGAACGGTACCACCACGCGGCTTCAGGCGGGCTTCAGCCGAGCAGGCTGCAATGCGCGCGATGTCCCGCCCCGACCACCCCACCCCTTGCGCCGAACGGCCGCGCGCCGCGCTGGCGATCACCGTCGAACCGCTGTTGCTGATCGCGGCGCTGTTCTGGACGCTGGCGGCCAACGGCCGGTTCTTCGCCGCCGCGCTGCACGGGCGATCGCCCGGCGACGCCGCGACCTGGGGCTTCGCCGCCGCTCTGGCGGTGGGGCTCGTCGCGCTGCACCTGCTGCTGCTCGCGCTGGTGGCCAACCGCTGGACCGTCAAGCCGCTGCTGGCCGCGATGACCGTGGCCACCGCGTTCGCGACGTACTACATGCAGACCTACGGCGTGTACCTAGACCCGTCGATGCTGCGCAGCACGCTGCACACCGACGTCGCCGAAGCGCGTGAACTGCTGGGCTGGACGCTGCTGCCGCACCTGGCGCTGTACGCCGCGCTGCCGCTGACGCTGCTGGCGCGCGTGCGCATCGTGTCGCGACCGTGGCGCAGCGCCGCCGCGGTGCGCGGCGCCTGGCTGCTCGGCGCGCTGGCCTGCGCGGTGGCGGCGCTGGTGGCGGTGTACCAGCCGCTGGCGTCGCTGATGCGCAACCACAAGGAGGCGCGTTACCTGATCACGCCGGCCAACCTGCTGTGGTCGGTGGCCAGCGTGGCCGCCGCCGACACACGCGGCGCGGCCCGGCCGCGCACGCCGATCGGGCTCGACGCGGCGCCTGGGCCGAGCTGGCGCACGCAGCGCCGAGCGCGCGTGCTGGTGCTGGTGGTCGGCGAGACCGCGCGCGCCGAGAACTGGGGCCTCAACGGCTACGCACGGCAGACCACGCCGCAGCTGGCGCGCCTGCCGCTGGTGTCGTTCGCCGACGTCACCGCCTGCGGCACCGACACCGAGACCTCGGTGCCATGCATGTTCGCGCCGGTCGGCCGGCGCGACTACGACGCCGCGCGCATCCGCAGCAGCGAGTCACTGCTGCACGTGGCGGCGCGCGCCGGCGTGCAGGTGCACTGGCGCGACAACCAGACCGGCTGCAAGGGCGTGTGCGACACGCTGCCGAACGACCATGTCGCGACGCTGAACCCGCCCGGGCTGTGCGCGCAGGGGCGCTGCCTCGACGAGGCGCTGCTGTACGACATCGACCACCGGCTGGGCGCGGCCCGCGGCACGCAGCTGTGGGTGCTGCACATGCTGGGCAACCACGGCCCGTCGTACTTCAGGCGCTACCCGCCGGCGTTCGCGCGCCACCAGCCGGCGTGCGCCAGCGACGAACTGCAGCACTGCAGCCGCGAAGAGATCGTCAACGCCTACGACAACGCACTGCTGTACACCGACCACGTGCTCGCCGCGCTGGTCGCCAAGCTTCAGGCGCACGCGCCGCAGGTCGACAGCGCGATGCTGTACGTGTCCGACCACGGCGAGTCGCTCGGCGAGCACGGGCTGTTCCTGCACGGCGTGCCGTACGCGATCGCGCCGCCGCAGCAGACCAAGGTGCCGATGCTGCTGTGGACCAGCGACGGCTTCGCGCACGCGGCGGGGCTGGACACCGCGTGCCTGTCGCGCCGCGCGATGCGCCCGGCCAGCCACGACCACCTGTTCCACACCGTGCTCGGGCTGCTCGACGTGCGCACCGCACTGCACGACCCGGCGTGGGACCTGGTCGCCGGCTGCCGCAGCGACGCGTCGTGAGCGCCGTGCCCGCGTCGACCCCGTCGGGCGCAGCGCCGCACGCACGGCGCGACGCGGTGGTGACGCTGGCCGCGCTGGCGGCGGTCGTGGTGTGGGATCTGGCGGGCCTGGACCTGCCGCTCTCGCGCGCCTTCGCCGACGGCGGTGGCTTCTTCGCACGCGACGCCTGGTGGGCGCGCACGCTGCTTCACGATGGTGGACGCTGGCTGTCCGGCGTCGCGCTGGCCGGCATGGCGCTGCACGCGCTGTGGCCGCACCGCGGCCGGCATGCGCCGGCGGCACGCGGCTACTGGCTCGCCGTCACCGTCGCGGCCTTGCTGCTGGTGCCGGCGCTCAAGCGCGCCAGCCTGACCAGTTGCCCGTGGGACCTTGCCGAGTTCGGTGGCCACGCGCGCCATGTGCCGCACTGGTGGTTCGGCGTCGCCGACGGCGGGCCCGGGCACTGCTTTCCGTCCGGGCACGCGGTGGCGGCGTTCGCCTTCTTCGGCGCGTACTTCCTGTGGCGCGAGCACGACCCGCGCGTCGCGCGCAAATGGCTGGCCGCGGTGCTCGCGGCCGGGCTGCTGTTCGGCGCCGCGCAGACCGCACGCGGCGCCCACTTCGCGAGCCACAACCTGTGGTCGGCGTGGCTGTGCTGGACGCTGTGCGTGCTGGCCGCACGCTGGCAGCCGAGGCCGGCGGCCGCCGCGCAGCCCGCCGCCGGCGCGCCCGAGCCGTCTCAGGTCGTGTAGTCGCCGCTCGCCTCGGGCTGGAACAGGATCGCGACGATCTCCGCCGTGCGCGTCTCGCCGCCTGGCGTGGTCCAGCGTGCGGTGCCGCCGACGCGCTGGCCGAGCAACGCCGCACCGACCGGCGACAGCACCGAGACGAACCCGGACTCGGGCTCGGCGTCGCTCGGGTAGCACAGCGTCAGCTTGCGTCGCGTGCCGTCGGCATCGGCAACCAGCACCTGCGTGTACATCGTGACGACGTCGGGATCGACCTCGCGTGACGGCACCAGGTCGGCGGCGTCGATCAGGTCGACCAGCGTCGACGAAGGCGCGTGCGCTTGCTGCGCGCCGCGGCGCAGCAGGCCGGCCAGGCGCACGTGGTCGAGCACGGTGAGCACGCGCTCGGCGTGCACAGGGGAAACGGTCATGGACATGGCGACTCCTGTCGATCGGTTCGGTGCCGGTGTGCCGGCAGCGCGGGTTCTCGAGAGCCCGGCGATCGAAGGTGCGCGATGAATGCGTGGAGGGGGATCGCCGGGCTCAGGAGAGTGCAGCCGGCGCTCGGCGCCATGCCGCACCTCCGCCGAGCGCAAGCTGCGCGCGGCGGGTGGTGTTGAGCGTGATCCTGGCGACCATGGCGCAAGTCTAGCCCGCGGCGGCGGATCTGGCCAGCGCGCCGCGCAAGTCGCACCTCGGCATGAGGTCGATGCGCCGGCCGCGACCCCACCCCGGCCGCCTTGCGACGGGTCACGCGGCCGCCGCGCGCAGCTTCGCTGTGCTGCCAAGGGTACGTTGGTCGTCGTCTTGCAGAAACCGGACGCGGGTGTTCACAGGCCTGACGGAAAGGCCACGGATCCCTCCGAGGGGGCTCTCGCAGCGTGAGCACAGGGGTCATGGCACCGCTGCGATGTTGGAGGCTCCAACATCGCGCATCGATCGCCGCGGGCCACGGCGTCAACGGACGGCCACGGAGGGGACCGCAACGCACGTTCCAATCTGGAAGAAAGAACGCCCACCGGCGGGTGGGCGTCTTCGCGGCGGACCGCATGTACGGTGGCGGAGCGGACGGGGCTCGAACCCGCGACCCCCGGCGTGACAGGCCGGTATTCTAACCAACTGAACTACCGCTCCGCAGCGGTGACGGCGTTCCAGGTTGCCCTGCAAGTGCCGACCGACTTGGCGTCCCCTAGGGGATTCGAACCCCTGTTACAACCGTGAAAGGGTCGTGTCCTAGGCCTCTAGACGAACGGGACTCGTTGTTCTTCTTTTGACGCGTTGTTCCTTGGTGGAGGTAAGCGGGATCGAACCGCTGACCTCTTGCATGCCATGCAAGCGCTCTCCCAGCTGAGCTATACCCCCGGCGCTGTTCAAGCAAGAGGCAGATTATAGGCCGAAGTTCAGACGTGCTGCAAACGCGCGAGCACCTCGTCGCGACGGAACAGCGCGAGCACGGCGTCGATCGACGGCGTCTGCGCGCGGCCACACACCAGCAGACGCAACGGGACCGCCACTTGCGGCATCTTCAGCTTGAACTCGCCGAGCGTGGCCTTGATCGCGTCGCCGATGCCCGCGCTCGTCCACTCGACCTCGGCGAGACGGTCGCGCAGCGCACGCAGCGCCGGGCGCACCGCCTCGGTGACGTGTCGCGCGACCTCGTTGGCCGGCGGGGTCGGGTGCGCGAAGTACATGCCCAGCCACTCGGCGATCTCGACGGTGGTCGCGCAGCGGTCCTTGAACAGCGCGATCGCGCGTGGCAGCTCGAGGCCCGACAGGTCGGTGAAGCCCAGTCGCGCGAGCTGGCCCGTCACCAGCGGCGCGAGCGCCTCGTCGGCCGTCATCTTGAGGTGCTGCGCGTTGACCCAGCGCAGCTTGGCCTCGTCGAACTGGCCGGCGCTGCGGCCGAGGTGGTCCAGGTCGAACCACGCGATGAGCTGCGTGCGCGTGAAGATCTCGTCGTCGCCGTGGCTCCAGCCCAGCCGCGCGAGGTAGTTGACGACGGCGTCGGCGAGGAAGCCCTCGTCACGGTAGTGCGTCACCGGCTTGGCGCCGTGGCGCTTGCTCATCTTCTCGCCCTGCTCGTTGAGCACGGTGGGAAGGTGCGCATACACCGGCGGCTCGTGGCCGAGCGCGCGGAAGACGTGGATCTGGCGCGGCGTGTTGTTGACGTGGTCGTCGCCGCGGATGACGTGCGTGATGCGCATGTCGATGTCGTCGACGACGACGCAGAAGTTGTACGTCGGCGCGCCGATCGCGTCGGGCGCGCTGCCGTCGGGCGCCGGCCGCGCGATGACGAGGTCGTCGAGTTCGTCGTTGTGGAACGTGACCCGGCCCTTGACCTTGTCGTCCCACGACACGACGCCGCCCTCCGGCGTCTTGAAGCGGATCACCGGCCGCACGCCCGGTGGCACCGGCGGCAGCGTCTTGCCCGGCTCGGGGCGCCAGGTGCCGTCGTAGCGCGGCTTGAGCTTGGCCGCCATCTGCCGCTCGCGCAGCGCGTCGAGCTCCTCGGGCGTCATGTAGCAGCGGTACGCATGACCGCTGGCCAGCAGCTGCGCGACCACCTCGCGGTAGCGCGGCATGCGCTGCATCTGGTAGTGCGGCCCCTCGTCGGGGTCGAGACCGAGCCAGCGCATGCTCTCGAGGATGACGTCGACCGCCTGCTGCGTCGAGCGCTCGACGTCGGTATCCTCGATGCGCAGGATGAAGGCGCCACCGTTGGCGCGCGCGAACGCCCAGGGGTACAGCGCCGAGCGGATGTTGCCGAGGTGGATGAAGCCGGTCGGGCTCGGCGCGAAGCGGGTGCGCACGGATGGATCGCGAACGGTGCTCATGCGGTGATCGTGGCCAGGCCACGCGCGAGGTCGGCCTTCAGGTCGTCGACGTGCTCGAGGCCCACCGCGACGCGGATCAGCCCCTGCACGATGCCGGCGGCCTGGCGCTGCGCCTCGGTCAGGCGCCCATGCGAAGTGCTTGCTGGGTGCGTGATCGTCGTCTTCGTATCGCCGAGGTTGGCGGTAATCGAACAGATGCGCGTCGCGTCGATCACCGCGAACGCGTGGCGGCGTGCCGCCTCGGCACCGGTGCCGCGCACGACGAACGACAGCACCGGGCCGCCGACGCCGCCTTGCTGCGTCATCGCCAGCGCGTGCTGGGGGTGCGTCGACATCCCAGGGTGGTAGACGCGTTCGACCTGCGGCTGCGCCTGCAGCCACTGCGCCAGCTCGAGCGCACGGGCGCTCTGCGCCTGCATGCGGATGGCGAGTGTCTCCAGCCCCTTGAGCACGACCCAGGCGTTGAACGGCGACAAGCTCATCCCTGCACTGCGCATCACCGGCACGAGCTTGCCGTCGACGACCGCCTCGTCGGCGCACACCGCGCCGGCGACGACGCGCCCCTGCCCGTCGAGGTACTTGGTGCCGCTATGCACGATCAGGTCGGCCCCGAGTTCGCGCGGGCGCTGCAGCGCCGGCGTGCAGAAGCAGTTGTCGACCGCCAGCAGCGCACCGTGCCCGTGCGCGATGTCGGCCAGCGCGCGGATGTCGCAGACCTCGGTCAGCGGGTTGCTCGGCGTCTCCGCGAACAGCAGCTTCGTGTTCGGCCTCAACGCGGCGCGCCACTCGGCCACGTCGGTCTGCGACACGAACGTGGTCTCGACGCCGAACCTGCCGAAGTCCTGCAGCAGGCGGATCGTCGAGCCGAACACGCTGTGCGAGCACACCACGTGGTCGCCGCCCTTGAGTAGGCCCATCACCAGCAGCAGGATCGCTGCCATGCCGCTGGCGGTGCCGATGCATGCCTCGGTGCCCTCGAGCGCGGCCAGGCGCCGCTCCATCATCGCCACCGTCGGGTTGCCGAAGCGGCTGTAGACGAACGCCTCCTCCTCGTTGGCGAAGCGCGCCGCGGCGCTCGCCGCACTGGGATGCACGAACGAACTGGTGAGAAACAGCGCCTCGGAGTTCTCGCCCCAAGGTGTGCGCGGCAGGCCCTCGCGCACCGCCAGCGTGTCGCGGTGCGCGCCCGCCGGCAGGTCGACGCGCGCAATGCCGCCCTGGCGCGTCATGCGCCGGACTCCACGCCGTTCTGCAGCGCCAGCCGCGAGCGCTCGGCGCCTTCGTCTTCGTCGCCTTGCGCCAGCCGCTGCATGCGCATCGCCGCGAAGTCCGACGCGCTGACGTCACCGGTGATGTAGTGCCCGTCGAAGCACGAGGCCTCGAAGCCGGCCAGGCGCGGGTTCAGCGCGCGCACGACGCGTTGCATCGGCTCGAGGTCCTGGTAGACCAGCGCGTCGGCACCGATGAACTGGCGGATCTCCTCGACGCTGCGGCCGTGCGCGATCAGTTCCTCGGCGGTGGGCATGTCGATGCCGTAGACGTTCGGGTAGCGCACCGGCGGCGCGGCCGACGCGAGGTAGACCTTCTTCGCGCCGGCCTCGCGCGCCATCTGCACGATCTCCTTGCTCGTCGTGCCGCGCACGATCGAGTCGTCGACGAGCAGCACGTTGCGCCCCTTGAACTCCATGCCGATCGCGTTGAGCTTCTGGCGCACGCTGCGCTTGCGCACCGCCTGCCCCGGCATGATGAAGGTGCGCCCGACGTAGCGGTTCTTCACGAAACCTTCGCGGTACGGCTTGCCGATCTTCTGCGCCAGCTGCATTGCGCTGGGGCGGCTCGACTCGGGCACCGGAATCACGACGTCGATCGCCGACGGCGGCATCGTCGAGATCACGCGCTGCGCCAGCGTCTCGCCCATGTTCAGCCGCGCGTGGTAGACCGAGATGCCGTCGAGCACCGAGTCGGGGCGCGCGAGGTACACGTATTCGAACAGGCACGGGTACAGCTGCGGATGCTGCGCGCACTGGCGCGCATGCACGCGGCCCTCGAGATCGACGAAGATCGCCTCGCCCGGCGCGACGTCGCGCACGAAGCGGTGCCCGGTGCCCTCGATGGCCACCGACTCGCTGGCCACCATCACCTCACGTCCACCGGCCGACTCGCCCTCGCCGAAGGCCAGCGGGCGGATGCCGCAAGGGTCGCGGAACGCCAGCAGTCCGTGGCCGGCGATGAGCGCGATCACCGCGTACGAGCCCTTGACGCGCCGGTGCACCGCGGCCACCGCGTCGAACACGATCTCGGGGGTCAGCGGCAGGTCGCGCGCCGAGCGTTCGAGTTCGTGCGCGACGACGTTGATCAGCACCTCGGTGTCGCTTTCGGTGTTGATGTGACGCCGGTCGACCGCGAACAGCTCGCCCTTGAGCGCCGCGGCGTTGGTCAGGTTGCCGTTGTGCACCAGCACGATGCCGAACGGCGCGTTGACGTAGAACGGCTGCGCCTCCTCCTCGCTGTAGGCACTGCCGGCGGTCGGGTAGCGCACCTGGCCGAGACCGACCTGGCCCGGCAGCGCGCGCATGTTGCGCGTGCGGAACACGTCGCGCACCATGCCGCGCGCCTTGTGCATGAAGCACTTGGTGCCCTGCATGGTGACGATGCCGGCCGCGTCCTGGCCGCGGTGCTGCAGCAGCAGCAACGCGTCGTAGATCAGCTGGTTGACGGGGGACTGCGCGATGACGCCGACGATGCCGCACATGGGGAAGATCCTTGGATTGAACGCCGTCGCGTCACACGCGCAGGTGGTCGGCCAGCGCGCGCGGCAGCATCGGCTTGATGTCGTGCAGCACACCGGTCAGCCAGCGTGCACCGTGCGACGCCGTCCACTCGGGCGCGGTGCGGGCGGGCGTCATCGTCACCACGGTGGTCAGCGCGAGCAGCCCCAACAGGCCGCGCAGCAGCCCGAAGCCGGCACCCAGTGTGCGGTCGACCAGGCTCAGCGGCGTGGCGTGCACGATCAGTCGCACCAGCCGCGACGCCAGCGCCCACGCGACGAGCGTGGCGATGAACACCAGCGCGAAGGCCGTGGCGCGGTTGAGTCCCGACCCCGGCGCGCCCAGCGGCACGTGCGGCGCCACGTCGACCGCCAGCAGTTGGGCCGCGACGTAGGCCGCGACCCAGCCGAGCACCGCGAGCACCTCGAACACCAGGCCACGCCACAGGCCGACCGCCACCGACAGCAGCACCACCGCGAGCAGCGCCCAGTCGACCCAGCCGACCGAAGCCAGCGTCTGCGCCATCACAGCGTGAGCACCGCGGCGGCGAGGCCGGCGGTCTTCAGCCGCGCCGCCGCCTTGTCGGCCTCGTCGCGGCTGGCGAACGGCCCGACACGCACTCGCGTGCGCGGCCCGTCGCGAGTCTCGACGACCTGCGTGTAGGTCTTCAGCCCGAGTCGCTCGACACGTTCGCGGGTCTTCTGCGCGGCGCCGCGGTCGGCGAAGGCGCCGACCTGGACCACGAAGCGCGCGCCCGTTGCGTCGCTGCGCTCGCTCGCCACGGGTGCGGCGGCCATTGCGGTCGGCCGTGCCTCGAGCAGTGCGCGTGCGCGCTCGCCGTCGTCGTTCGCCGCCGGCTTCGCCGGCGCAACCGCCGACGGGACCGCGGTCGGCGCGGGTTCGGGTGGCTGGACCGGCGCCGGCTGCGATGTCACGGACCGCGTCGTCGTCTGCGGCGTCGCGGGCGCCGACGCCGCGACGGCCTCGGGAGCCGAAGCCGGCGCGCTCACCTGTCCGCTCGCGCGCGTGCGCGCCGGGGCCTGCGGTGCGCTGCCGGCCGCGGCGGGAGCGGCCAGCGGCGGCACGGCGTCCTTGCGCGGAATCTCGATCGCGACGTCGATCGGAATCGGCCGCGGCTGCGTCTCGAACAGCAGAGGAAAACCGACGATACCCACGCCGAGCAGCACCACCGCGCCGATCAGCCGCTGCCGCGCGCGCGTGCGCGCCCGCTGCACCTGCTCGGCCGGCGTGGCGTCGGCGTGCGGGGGGTCGCGGCGCTTCGGGAACGGAAACCAGGCCATGCAGGGGGTCGGCCGCGAGGGCTCAGGGCGTTGATGGGGCGACCGGGGTGGGGTTCGTCGCGGCCTCGCGACCGGGCCCGCGCACCGCGGCCGGGGACGGCGTCAACCGAGGTGCTTCGCGCCCAACCGCGGCAGCCCATCCTTCAGCACGCCCCCCACGGTGTAGAACGATCCGAACACCAAAATTCTATCAGCGGGGTCCGCGTCGACGACGGCCGCGGCCAGCGCCAAGGCGGGCTCGGTGTGCGTGCGCACCGGCACGTCGCGCGCGCGGCTGGCCGCGCGCACCGCAGCGGCCAGGTCGTCGGCGCGCGCCGCGCGCGGCGTCGGCAGGTCGGTGACGTGCCAAGCGTCGATCAGCGGCGCGATGCGCGCCAGCAGTTCGGCGAGGTCCTTGTCGTGCATCGCGCCGAACACCGCGTGCGTTCGCGGGTAGAAGCCCATCTGGTCGAGGTTGACCGCGAGCGTGGCCACCGCCTGCGGGTTGTGCGCGACGTCGAGCACCAGCACCGGCTGCCCGGGCACGATCTGGAAGCGCCCGGGCAGCTCGACGGTGGCCAGCCCCTGGCGCACCGCCTGCGCGCTGATCGGCAGCCGTGGTCGCAGCGCCTCGAACACCGCGAGCACGCCGGCGGCGTTGAGCAGCTGGTTGGCACCGCGCAGCGCCGGGTACGCGAGGGCGTTGAAACGCATCGAGCGGCCGCGCCAGCTCCACTGCTGGCGGTCGCCGCTATGCGCGAAGTCGCGGCCGACGAGCCACAGGTCGGCGTCGATCTCGCGCGCGTGGTCGACGACGCTGTGCGGCGGCAGCGGGTCACTGGCGATCGCGGGCCGGCCGGTGCGCATCACGTGCGCCTTCTCGCGCCCGATCGCCTCGCGGTCGTGGCCGAGGAATTCGACGTGATCGACGTCGATGCTGGTGATCAGCGCGCAGTCGGCGTCGAAGGCGTTGACCGCGTCGAGCCGCCCGCCCAGTCCCACCTCGAGGATCACCAGGTCCAGCGGCGCGGCGGCCAGCGCGCGTGCGATCGCCAGCGTCGTGAACTCGAAGTAGGTCAGCGCGACGCCCTGGCGCGCCGCCTCGACCGCCGCGAAGTGCGGCAGCAGCGCCTCGGCCGCCACCGGCGATCCGTCGACGCGGCAACGCTCCTCGAAACGCACCAGGTGCGGCTTGATGTACAGCCCGACGCGGTAACCCGCGGCCAGCGCGATCGACTCGAGCATCGCGCACGACGAGCCCTTGCCGTTGGTGCCGGCGACGACCACCAGCGGCACGTCGAACCGCAGCGCGAGCCGCTCGCGCACCGCCGCGACGCGCTCGAGCGTCATGTCGATCGTCTTCGGGTGCAGGCGCTCGCAGTGCGCGAGCCAGTCGTCCAGTGTCGATGCCACGGTCGTGAGGGGTCGATGCCCGTGTCCAGGTCCGGCGCGGATCCGGCTGCGCCGCCCCGCCGCCGCAGGCCCCGCCGGGAGGTGGCGGGCGCCGGCGAGCCCGGCGGCCCGTCACACCACCGCGTCGGCGCTTTGCCGCTGCAGCAGCGCGAGCAGCCTCGCGACGGTCGGACGCAGCTGGCGCCGGTCGACGATCATGTCGAGGGCGCCCTTGCCGAGCAGGAACTCGCTGCGCTGAAACCCCTCGGGCAGCTTCTCGCGCACGGTGTTCTCGATGACACGCGGCCCCGCGAAGCCGATCAGCGCCTTCGGTTCGGCGATCACGACGTCGCCGACGAACGCGAAGCTCGCCGACACGCCACCCATCGTCGGGTCGGTCAGCACCGAGACGTAGGGCAGCTTCGCCTTCGCCAGCCGCGTCAGCGCGGCGTTGGTCTTGGCCATCTGCAGCAGGCTCAGCAGCCCTTCCTGCATGCGCGCGCCGCCGGTGGCGGTGAAGCACACGAACGGCACCTTCTGCTCGATCGCCGTCTCGACGCCGCGCACGAAGCGCTCGCCGACCACCGAACCCATCGACCCGCCCATGAAGTCGAACTCGAAGCACGCCGCCACCAGCGGCACGCTCATCACCGCACCTCCGATGACGACCAGCGCGTCGGTCTCGCCGGTGCTCTCCAGCGCGTCCTTCAGCCGGTCGGGGTACTTCTTGCTGTCGCGGAACTTCAGCGCGTCGACGGGCAGCACCTCCTGCCCGATCTCGTAGCGGCCCTCGGCGTCGAGGAAGGCGTCGAGCCGCGAGCGCGCATCGATGCGATGATGGTGGTCGCACTTCGGGCAGACGTTGAGGTTCTTCTCGAGGTCGGTCTTGTACAGCACCGTCTCGCACGCCGGGCACTTGATCCACAGCCCCTCGGGCACCGTGCGGCGTTCGCTCGGGTCGGTCGGCTGGATCTTCGGCGGCAGCAGTTTCTCGAGCCAGCTCATGCGGTGTCCTTTCCCAACGTGTCGAGGGCCTCGCGGATCTCGGCCATGAATCGCTCGGCGGCCGCGGCCACCTGCTCGCGCGGCGTGCCTTCGAGGATCTGCACCAGCCGCGAGCCGATGACCACCGCGTCGGCGACGGCGCCGACGGCGCGCGCCGATTGTGCATCGCGGATGCCGAAGCCCACGCCGACCGGCACGTGCACGCGCGCGCGGATGCGCGGCACCATCGCGGCGACGGCGTCCGTGTCCAGGTGCCCCGCGCCGGTGACGCCCTTCAGCGACACGTAGTACACGTAGCCGCTGGCGATGCGCCCGACCTCGGCGATGCGCTCGTCGGTCGAGGTCGGCGCGAGCAGGAAGATCGGGTCCAGCCCGGCGTCGCGCAGCGCGCGCGCGAAGCCTTCGGCCTCCTCCGGCGGGTAGTCGACGACGAGCACGCCGTCGACGCCGGCCGCCCTCGCGTCGGCGACGAAGCGACCGCTGCCCAGGCGCTGGTCGTAGCGCTCGATCGGGTTCGCGTAGCCCATCAGCACCACCGGGGTGTCGGCGTCGCGCTGGCGGAACGCGCGCACGTCCTCGAGCACCCGGTCCAGGCCGATGCCCCTGGCCAGCGCACGCTCGGCGGCCTTCTGGATCACCGGGCCGTCGGCCATCGGGTCGGAGAACGGCACGCCGAGCTCGATC
>NZ_DAOKZA010000042.1:0-32456 GCF_035325925.1 Azohydromonas sp.
ACCGTCTTCGTCGTGCTGAAGGACCCCGAGACCGGCGAGACCAACCTCGGCACCTACCGCATGCAGATGCTCGACAACAAGACCTGCGGCGTGCAGATCCTGCCGGGCAAGCGCGGCGAGCGCATCATGAAGAAGTACGCCAAGATGGGCAAGAAGATGCCGGCCGCCGCCGTCATCGGCTGCGACCCGCTGCTGTTCATGGCCGGCACGCTGATGCACAAGGGCGCCAGCGACTTCGACATCACCGGCACGGTGCGCGGCCAGCAGGCCGAGTACCTGATGGCGCCGCTGACCGGGCTGCCGGTGCCTGCCGGCGCCGAGATCGTGCTCGAAGGCGAGATCGACCCGACGGCCTTCCGCCCCGAGGGCCCGTTCGCCGAGTACACCGGCTACTACACCGACGAACTGCACCACCCGATCCCGAAGCCGGCGCTCGAGGTCAAGCAGATCCTGCACCGCGACAGGCCGATCCTGTGGGCCACCGGGCAGGGCCGGCCGGTGACCGACGTGCACATGCTGCTGGCGTTCACGCGCACCGCGACGCTGTGGACCGAGCTCGAGAAGATGAAGATCCCCGGCGTCCAGAACGTGTGCGTGCTGCCCGAGTCGGCCGGGCGCTTCTGGGCGGTGGTCTCGGTCAAGCAGGCCTACCCCGGGCACTCGCGCCAGGTCGCCGACGCGGTGATCGCGAGCAACACCGGCAGCTACGGCATCAAGGGCGTGATCACGGTCGACGAGGACATCGCCGCCGACGACCTGCAGCGCGTCGTCTGGGCGCTGTCGTGCCGCTACGACCCGATGCGCGGCACCGAACTGATCAAGCGCGGGCGCTCGACGCCGCTCGACCCGGCGCTCGACCCGGCCGGCGACAAGCTGACGACCTCGCGCATCCTGATGGACGCCTGCATCCCCTACGAGTGGAAGCAAAAACCCGTCGAGGCGCGGCTCGACGACGCGACGCTGGCGTCGATCGGCGCGCGCTGGGCCGAGTTCGGCATCGACTGAGGAGAGCGACATGCCGAGCCGCAAACCAGCCGCCGCACCGCCCGCACCGCTCGCGCGGCTGCTGGGCAGCCTGCCCTGCCCGCAGGGGCTGCTCGCGGTGCGCGCCGGCGACGCCGCCGACGTCGTCGCCGCGACCGCGATGTGGGTCTCGTACGACCCGGTCATCGTCGCCGTCTACCTGCGCCCCGGCAGCACCGCGCACCGGCTGGTCAACGAGGCGCGGCACTTCACGTTCAACGTCGCCGACGAGTCGCAGAACGAGGCGGCGCTGAAGGCCGGGTCGATCGGCGGCGCCGACGCGAAGAAGCTCGCCAAGGTGGGCCTGGCGCTGGAGCCCGGCAGCGTGCCCAGCCCGCGCGTGGCCGGCTCGGCCGCGAGCTACGACTGCCGCGTGCTCAAGGTGGCCGCCTGCGGCGACCACGACCTGTTCCTCGGGCTGGTGCGCGACTGGTGCGTGCGCGACGACGGCCGCCCGGTGGTGCGCTTCGGCGGCGCCAGCCACGGTGTCGGTGCGGCGCTGCGCGGGCCGCGCGTGTCGTACCCGCACTGACCCCTCCCCCTCACCTGCACAGGAGTCCCGCATGGACAAGGCCAAGGGCGTGAAGCTCGTGATCCTCGACGTCGACGGCGTCATGACCGACGGACGCATCGTCATCGACGACAACGGGCTCGAGCAGCGCAACTTCGACATCAAGGACGGCCTGGGCGTCGTCGCGCTGCAGATGACCGGCGTCGAGGTCGCGATCATCACGTCGAAGAAGTCCGGCTCGGTGCGCCACCGCGCCGAGGAACTGAAGATCAGGCGCTTCCACGAGGGCGTGCGCAAGAAGGTCGAGCCCTACGAGCAGATGCTCGCCGAGATGGGCATTTCCGACGCGCAGGTCGCCTACGTCGGCGACGACCTCGTCGACCTGGCGATGATGAAACGCGTCGGCCTGCCGATCGCGGTGGCCGACGCGGTCGACGAAGTGCGCGAGGCCGCCGCCTACGTCACCCGCGCGCGCGGCGGGCGCGGCGCCGTGCGCGAGGCCGCCGAGATGATCCTCAAGGCGCAGGGCAAGTGGGACGCGATCCTCGCCAAGATCGCCTGAGCGAAGAGTCACCCTTACCGAAGGAGCACGAGTGGCACCCCCCCGCAGCAACCGTGAATTCGTCGAAGCCTGTCTCGCCTCCGGCGACGCGGTGCGCATCGCGCAACAGGTCGACTGGGAGAACGAGGCCGGCGCGATCGTGCGCCGCGTCTGCGAGCTCGCGGCGCCCGCGCCGTACATGGAGAGCATCAAGGACTACCCCGGCTTCCGCTACTTCGGCGCGCCGCTGTCGACGTACCGCCGCATGGCGATCTCGCTGGGCCTGCCGCCCGACACCTCGCTGCCCGAGCTCGGCCGCATCTACCTGGAGCGCACCAAGGGCGAGCCGGTGGCCCCGGTGCTCGTCGACCGCAGGGACGCGCCGTGCAAGGAGAACATCCTGCGCGGCGCCGACGTCGACCTGTGCCGGCTGCCGGTGCCGCTGGTGCACGACGGCGACGGCGGCCGCTACGTCGGCACCTGGCACGCGGTGGTGACCAAGCACCCGGTGCGCGGCGACGTGAACTGGGGCATGTACCGGCAGATGATGTTCGACGGCCGCACGATGTCGGGCGCGGTGTTCCCGTTCTCCGACCTCGGCAAGGCGCTCAACGAGTACTACCTGCCGCGCGGCGAGACCTGCCCGTTCGCCACCGCGATCGGCCTGTCGCCGCTGGCGGCGATGGCCGCGTGCGCGCCGTCGCCGATCCCCGAGCCCGAGCTCACCGGCATGCTCGCCGGCGAGGCGGTGCGGCTGGTCAAGTGCGAGACCAACGACCTCGAGGTGCCGGCCGACGCCGAGATCATCCTCGAGGGCGAGATCCTGCCCGACTACAAGGTCGAGGAGGGCCCGTTCGGCGAGTACACCGGCTACCGCACCAGCCCGCGCGACTTCCGCGTCACGTTCCGCGTCAACTGCATCACCTACCGCAACCACGCGACGATGACGATCTCCAACATGGGGGTGCCGCAGGACGAGGGGCAGCTGCTGCGCTCGTTCTCGCTCGGCCTCGAGCTGGAGAAGCTGCTGAAGAGCCAGGGCATCCCGGTGACCGGCGTGTACATGCACCCGCGCTCGACGCATCACATGATGATCGTCGGCGTCAAGCCGACCTACGCCGGCATCGCGATGCAGATCGCGCAGCTGGCCTTCGGCAGCAAGCTCGGGCCCTGGTTCCACATGGTCATGGTCGTCGACGACCAGACCGACATCTACAACTGGGACGAGGTCTACCACGCGTTCTGCACGCGCTGCAACCCCGAGCGGGGCATCCACGTGTTCCGCAACACCACCGGCACCGCGTTGTACCCGCACGCGACGCCGCACGACCGCAGGTACTCGATCGGCTCGCAGGTGCTGTTCGACTGCCTGTGGCCGGTCGACTGGGACAAGATCAACGACGTGCCGACGGTGGTGTCGTTCCGCAACGTCTACCCGAAGGAGGTGCAGGACAAGGTGCTGGCCAACTGGACCCGCTACGGTTTCGCGCCGAGCGCACGCTGACTTGCCGCACCTCACGAGGAGACCGACGATGAGCCAATGGGAAGTGTTCGTGTCCGACCTGTCCGAGCTGCCCGAGGGGCGCGACGTGGAGCTGACGATCCGCACGCTGGAGCCCGGCATCCACAAGTACACCTACAAGCGCGCCAAGGTGCGGCTGTCGAAGTCGCCCGACGAGCTGCCCGACCGGCTGCAGGTGCGCTACGGCCGCGGCCAGCTCGCGCCGCAGCGCTTCTCGATGCACGTGCTCGAGGAGGTGCAGCGCCTGCCGGCGAAGTACCGCTAGGCGCGCGCGATGGCCTACCGCGACCTGCGCGACTTCCTCGACGCGCTCGGCGGCGACCTGCGTCGCATCGCCGAACCGATGTCGCCGCGCTTCGAGATCGCCGCGGCGCTGCGGCAGGCGCGCGCCGACGCGCCGGCGCTGATGTTCGACCAGGTCGTCGGCCACCCCGGCTGGCGCGTCGCCGGCAACCTGATCGCGCACCGCCGGCGGCTGGCGCTCGCCTTCGGCACCGCGCCCGAGGCGCTGGCCGAGACCTACCTCGAGCGCAAGCAACGCGGCGTCGAGCCGGTGGCCACCCGCGACGCGCCGGTCAAGCAGGTGGTGGCCACGCGCGGCGACGACCTGCTCGCCGCGCTGCCGGTCCTGACCCACCACGAGCGCGACGCCGCGCCGTTCATCACCACCGGCGTGGTGCTGTGCCGCGACCCGGCGAGCGGGCGCCGCGGCATGGGCATCCACCGCATGATGGTCAAGGGCGGGCGGCGGCTGGGCATCCTGCTGGCCAACCCGCCGCTGTCGCAGTTCCACGCCGCCGCCGAGGCGCGCGGCGAGCCGCTGGAGGTGGCGATCGCGCTCGGGCTCGAGCCGGCGGTCGTCGTCGCCTCGGTGGTCAAGGTCGGGCCGCTGGTGCCCGACAAGATGGCGGTGGCCGGCGCGCTGCGCGGCGCGCCGGTCGAGATGGTCGACGCCGAGACCGTCGCCGTGCAGGTGCCGGCACGCGCCGAGATCGTGATCGAGGGCCGCGTGCTGAGCGGCGTGCGCGAGCTCGAGGGCCCGTTCGGCGAGAACACCGGCGCCTACTTCAGCAACGCGAGCCCGGTGATCGAGGTCAGCGCCGTCACGCACCGGCGCGACGCGATCTACCCCGGCCTGACGCCGTGGGGCAGCGACGTCGACATGCTGCTGTGGCTGGCCGCCGGCACCGAGATGCTGGGCCAGTTGCGCGCGCACGTCGCCGGCGTCGTCGACCTCGAGCTGGCCGGCGGCACCGCGGGGTTCTCGATGATCGTCGCGGTGCACGGCACGCCGCGCTCGGAGGTGCGGCGGCTGATCCACCTCGCGCTGGCGCTGGACAAGCGGCTGAAGACCGTGACCGTGGTCGACGACGACGTCGACATCCGCGATCCGCGCGAGGTCGCGTGGGCGGTCGCCACGCGCCTGCGGCCGGCGCGCGACACGATCGTCGTCGAGGGCACCGAGGTCTACGTCATCGACCCCAGCGGCGGTGGCGGCGGCGAGGGCTCGAAGATCGGCTTCGATGCCACCCGCGGCAGCGCCGACCCCGCCTTCGACAAGGCGCGGCTCGACGCCGCCGCGCTGGCGCGCGTGCGTGCCGTGCTGGGCGACCTGGTGCAATGAACCGCGACGGGAAGGCGAAGGCGATGAGACTGGTGGTGGGCATGTCGGGCGCCAGCGGCGCGATCTACGGGCTGCGCATCCTCGAGGTGCTGCGCGACGCCGGCGTCGAGACGCATCTGGTGATGTCCGACTCGGCCAAGCGCACGATCGTCTACGAGACCGACCGCACGATCGACGACGTGAAGCAGCTCGCCAGCCACGTGCACGACCTCAACGACGTCGGCGCGTGCATCTCCAGCGGCTCGTTCAGGCACGACGGCATGGTGATCGCGCCGTGTTCGATCAAGACGCTGTCGGCGCTGGCGCACTCGTTCAACACCAACCTGCTGATCCGCGCCGCGGACGTCACGCTCAAGGAGCGGCGCAAGCTGGTGCTGATGGTGCGCGAGACGCCGCTGCACCTGGGCCACCTGCGGCTGATGACGCAGGTCACCGAGACCGGCGCCGTCGTGCTGCCGCCGCTGCCGGCGTTCTACCACCGGCCGAAGACGCTCGACGACATCATCGACCAGTCGGTCAACAAGGCGCTCGACCAGCTCGGCGTCGAGGCCGAGCTGTTCCAGCGCTGGAGCGGCAACGAGGAGCGCGACCATGCCCGCTCGCGCCGATGAGGCGCGGGCCGACTTCGTCGGCGTCGTCTGCAGCGGCCTCGGCGAGGGCGCGCGCTTCACCGCGCTCGACTGGGTCGGCGCGGCGTTCGCGCGCCGGCTCGGCTTCGCCGCCTGGCCGGGCACGCTCAACCTGCGGATGGCCGGCGCGGCGTGGCAGCGCTGGCGCCGCGACCTGCCGCACCGCCGCGGCGTGCGCATCGACCCGCCCCCGGGGTTCTGCGCCGCGACCTGCTTCGCGGTCACGCTCGACGATCGCGTGCGCGCGGCGGCGGTGTTCCCCGACGTGCCCGACTACCCCGACGACAAGCTCGAGCTGGTCGCGCCGGTCGCGCTGCGCGAGACGCTGGCGCTGCGCGACGGCGCGCGCGTGCGCGTGCGCGTGCACCTGCCACCGCAGCCGACGACCGGCCGGCCCGCCGGCGCACCGGCCGCGGGCTGACGGCGCGCCGCGCGCAGCCCGGCGGCGATCGTGACCCGCGCGCCCGCCGCCGCGACGCGGCACGACGCCGTCGGCGCACGAGATCGCCTCGGCGTCGCGGCGCTGGCGCCGCTGGCCGCCGGGTTGCCGGTGCTCGTGCTCAGCAGCGACGGCACCGGCCGCGTGCACGCCACCTACTCGTGGGCGGTCGCCGTCGACACCCGGCGACTGCGGCTGGCCACCGACCGCGGCGGGCGCAGCAGCGCCCACCTGCGTCGCAGTGGCCGCGCCGCGCTGCTGGTCGTCGGCCACGCCGGGCTGAACCTGCTGCTGTCGGGTCGCGTGCAGCGCCTGCCGGCAGCGCTCGACGTGGCCGGCAGCCCGCCGCTGGACGCCTGGGAGCTGACGCTGTCGCGCGTGCGCGACCAGTCGTGGCCGGGCGTCTCGACCAGCGTGCTGCGCTACCGCTGGCCGGCGCCGCAGCGCGCCGCGATGCGGCGCATGGAGCGTGCGGTGATCGCCGCGCTGCGCCATGCGGCGGCGCCGGCCCCCGCGCGGCGGCCGGCCGCCGCGCGTCGGCGCGCCGGCCCGCAGCCTTGACCTGCTTCAAGGTCCGCCGGGGGGTCCTGTTCTAAATTGGTATCGCAGTACTGTTTTTGGACCGTCGAGCGGTGTCCCGTCGGGCGCCGCAGGAAGGGCAGCAAGCGATGCCAGGGCCGACGCGGCAGCCGCCGCCCGCGCCGTGCACGGCGGCGCCGCAGGCGCCGGCCGACACCGCACCGTTGCGCAGCGAGCGCCGCGGCGCCGTGCTGCGCCTGACGCTGGCGCGCGCACCGGTCAACGCGCTCGACGACGCGCTGGTCGATGCGCTGTGCGCCGCGCTCGACGACGCGGTCGCCGCCCCGGGCGTCGCGCTGGTGCACCTGCGCAGCGACGAACGCGCGTTCTGCGCCGGCGCCGACCTGGCGCTGATGCGCGACAGCATCGCCAGCACCGAGGGGCTCGAGCGCATGCTCGCGCTGGTGCGCCGCATGCAGGCCCTGGCCGCGAAGCTCGAGTCCGCGCCGGTGGTGACGCTGGCCGAGATCGGCGGCGCCGCGCTGGGCGGCGGCTTCGAGCTGGCGCTGGCCTGCGACCTGCGCATCGCCGCCGACGACGCGCGCGTCGGCCTGCCCGAGGCCGGCCTGGGGCTGCTCGCCGCCGCCGGCGGCACGCAGCGGCTCACGCGCCTGGCCGGCCCGGCGCTGGCGCGGCGCCTGCTGCTCGGCGCCGAGGTGCTCGACGGGCGCGACGCCTGCGCGCTGGGACTGGTGCACTGGGCCGTGCCGCGCACCGACTTGCCGGCTGCCGCCGACGCGCTGGCCGAGCGCATCGCCGCGCTGCCGCCCGCGGCGCTGGCCGCCGCGAAGGACTGCATCGCCGCCGCGCTGGACCCGTCGCGCGACGGCTTCGCCGCCGAGATCGACCACACCCGCCGCCTGTACCGCGAGCACGCCACGCGCGCGCTCGTCGGCGCCTTCCTCGCCCGCGGCGCAACGCGCCGACAAGGAGAACCCGCATGAAACCGTTCACCGACCGCACGGTGGTCGTCACCGGCGCCGCCTCGGGCATCGGCCGCGCCACCGCACAGGCCTTCGCCGCCGCCGGCGCGCGCGTGGTCGTCGCCGACATCGACGCCGCGCGCGGCGAGGAGACCGCCGCCGCGCTGCGCAGCGCCGGCCACGCCGCCGAGTACCGCGCGGTCGACCTCACCGACCGTGCGTCGATCGAGGACTTCGCCGCCGACCTGCTGGCGCGCCACGGGGCGCCCGACGTGGTCGTCAACGGCGCCGGCTGGGGCAAGACCGCGCCGTTCTGGGAAGGCACGCCCGACTTCTGGGACAAGCTGGTGCAGTTGAACTTCGTCGGCCCGATGCAGCTGGTCAAGGCGCTGCTGCCGGCGATGATCGAACGCGGGCGCGGGCGCATCGTCAACATCGCCAGCGACGCGGGCCGCGTCGGCAGCCTGGGCGAGACGGTGTACTCGGGCGCCAAGGGCGGGCTGATCGCATTCACCAAGTCGCTGGCGCGCGAGACGGCGCGCCACGGGATCACCGTCAACTGCGTCTGCCCGGGCCCCACCGACACGCCGCTGCTCGCCGCGGTGCCCGAGAAGGTGCTCGACGCGTTCCGCAAGGCGATCCCGATGCGCCGCTTCGCCCAGCCCGCCGAGGTCGCCGGCGCGGTGCTGTACTTCGCCGGCGACGGCGCGGGCTACGTCACCGGCCAGGTGCTCAGCGTCAGCGGCGGGCTGACGATGGCCGGCTGACGCACGGAGACCGACGATGGACATGACGCTTCCCGAGTTCCTCGCCCACGCGATCGCGCTCGAGCGCGAGGCCGCCGAGCGCTACCTCGAGCTCGCCGACATGATGGAGTCGTACCGCAACGACGCGGTGGCGTCGACCTTCCGCGACATGGTGCGCTACTCGCGCCTGCACCACGACTCGATCGTCGAGCGCGCCAAGGGCCTCGCGCTGCCGGCGCTGCGCTCGTGGCAGTACCGCTGGCGCCACCCGCCCGAGACCGGCGGCGAGGAAGCGTTCGACCCGCAGCTCACCGCGTACGAGGCGCTGCGCTACGCGCGCGAGAACGAGTTCCGCGCGCAGGCCTTCTACAGCCAGGCCGCGGCCGACGCCGGCGACGCCGAGGTGCGCCGCCTGGCCGAGGAGTTCGCCGCCGAGGAGGCCGAGCACGTGGCCGCGCTCGACGACTGGCTGGCGCGCACGCCGCGCCCGTCGACGCCGTGGCGCGAAGACCCCCACCACCAGGGCTGACGAGCCCCCCCCCCCCGAGGACACCCACGATGAAACGCATCCAGCTGGCCGGCTACCAGGCCCGGCACTTCGGCTGGTCGGTCGACGGCAAGGTCGCCACCATCACGCTGAACCGCCCCGAGCGCAAGAACCCGCTGACCTTCGACTCCTACGGCGAGCTGCGCGACCTGTTCCGCGAGCTGGTCTACGCGACCGACATCAAGGCGGTCGTCTTCACCGGCGCCGGCGGCAACTTCTGCAGCGGCGGCGACGTGCACGAGATCATCGGCCCGCTGGTGCAGATGGACATGCCCGAGCTGCTCGAGTTCACGCGCATGACCGGCGACCTGGTCAAGGCGATGCGCGCGTGCCCGCAGCCGATCGTCGCGGCCATCGACGGCGTGTGCACCGGCGCCGGCGCGATGATCGCCTGCGGCTCGGACCTGCGCGTGGCCACGGCGCGCAGCAAGCTCGCGTTCCTGTTCGTGCGCGTCGGGCTGGCCGGCGCCGACATGGGCGCGTGCACGCTGCTGCCGCGGCTGATCGGGCTGTCGCGCGCCGCCGACCTGCTGTACACCGGCCGCGTCGTCGGCGGCGAGGAGGCTGCGGCGTTCGGCTTCTACAACCGCCTGGTCGAGCCCGACCGGGTGCTCGCCGAGGCACAGGCGCTGGCGCGCGATCTGGCCGACGGCCCGACGTTCGGCCACGCGATGACCAAGACCATGCTGTGGCAGGAATGGAGCTCGGGGCTGGGCGAGTGCATCGAGGCCGAGGCGCAGGCGCAGGCGATCTGCATGCAGACCAAGGACTTCGAGCGCGCCTATCATGCGTTCGCGGCGAAGCAGAAGCCCGAGTTCCAGGGCGACTAGCCGCCAGCATGGCCGACCGCAGCTTCCTCGACTGGCCCTTCCTCGACGACGGCCACCGCGCGTGGGCGCGCGAGCTCGACGCGTGGGTCGAGCGCGACCTGCCCGCGCTGCCGCAACCCGACGAACACGACCTGGACGCCGTCTACGCGGCCTGCGGCGCACTCGTGCGAGCGATGGGCGCCGCCGGGCTGCTGCGCGCCTGCGTGCCGGCGGCGTACGGCGGGCTGCGCGAACGCGTCGACGTGCGCAGCCTGGCGCTGGCGCGGCAGACGCTGGCGCACGCCGGCGCGCTGGCCGACTTCGCGTTCGCGATGCAGGGCCTGGGCAGCGTGCCGGTGAGCCTGTTCGGCAGCGAGGCGCAGAAGCAGGCGCTGCTGCCCGGCGTGTGCCGCGGCGAGCTGGTGGCGGCATTCGCGCTGTCCGAGCCCGACGCCGGCAGCGACGTCGCGGCGATGCAGGCCACCGCGCGCCGCGACGGCGAGCACTGGGTGCTCGACGGCACCAAGACCTGGATCTCCAACGCCGGCGGGCTCGCCGACCGCTACGTCGTCTTCGCGCGCAGCGAGCAGCCCGGCGACGGCCCCGGCAGCCGCGACGCCAAGGGCATCTCGGCGTTCCTCGTCGACGCCGACACCCCGGGGCTCGACGCCAGCGAGCGCATCCCGGTGATCTCGCCGCACCCGCTGGGCACGCTCAAGCTCGGCGGCTGCCGCGTCGGCGCCGACCGCCTGATCGGCGCGCCGGGCCAGGGCTTCGCGATTGCGATGGGCACGCTGGACCTGTTCCGCACCACGGTCGGCGCGGCGGCGCTGGGATTCGCGCGCCGCGCGCTCGACGAGGCCACCGCGCGCGCGCGGTCGCGGCGCATGTTCGGCCAGCGGCTGGCGGACTTCCAGCTCACGCAGGTGCAGCTCGGGCGCATGTGCACCGAGATCGACGCCGCCGCGCTGATGGTCTGGCGCAGCGCCTGGACGCGCGACGTGCTCGGCCGGCGCGTCACGCGCGAGGCGTCGATGGCCAAGCTCTACGCGACCGAGGCGGCGCAGCAGGTGATCGACGCCGCGGTGCAGTTGCACGGCGGGCTCGGCGTGGTCAGCGGCCAGCCGGTCGAGCGGCTGTACCGCGACGTGCGCGCGCTGCGCATCTACGAAGGCGCGACCGAGGTGCTGCAGCTGGTGATCGGCGCGCAGCACCTGCGCACCGCGCACGACGCGGGCGGCCGGTGAACGCGCCGCGCACCTGGCACGACGCCGACGGCACGCACATCGACGTGCGCGGGCTGCCGGCGCCGCATCCGCTGGTGCAGATCCTGCAACTCGTCGCGCAGGTCGGCGCCGGCGGCGTCGTCGTCGTGCACCACGACCGCGACCCGCAGCTGCTGTACCCCGAGCTGGCGCAGATCGGCTGGGGCGCGGAGCAGGTCGCCGGCGACCCCGGCGAGGTGCGGCTGCGACTCGCCGCGCTGCCGTGAGCGCCGGGCCGATCCGCAAGCCGGCCAAGCTCGGCGGCACCTTCCTTGCCGGCGCGAAGGGCCGGCTGCTGCCGGCGTCGGTGCCGCTGCGCTTCTTCGGCGCCGCGGTGGCGTTCCACGCGCTGGCCTGGCTGGCGCTGCTGGCCGGCGCCGCCGACTGGGCGCAGTGGCGCGGCGGGCTGGGCTGGCCGCTGGCGGCGCTGCACCTGGTGACGCTGGGCACGCTGCTGTCGAGCGCGATCGGCGCCAGCCTGCAGCTGCTGCCGGTGGCCACGCGCCAGCCGGTGCGCTCGCCGCGCGTGGCCGCCGCGCTGTGGTGGGTCTACGTGCCCGGCGTGGCCACGCTGGCGCTGGGCATGGGGCTGGCGCACCCGACGCTGCTCGCGCTCGGCGCCGCCGCGGTGGTCGCGGCGCTGGTGGCCTGGGCGGCGCTGCTGGGCCTGAACCTGCTGGGCGCGCGCGGCATGCCCGGCGTCGTGCTGCACGGTTGGGGCGCGCTGGCGGCGCTGGCGCTGCTGGCGGCCAGCGCGCTGGCGCTGGTGGCGCTGTGGCTGGGCCACCCGCTGCTCGATCGCGACGCGGCGCGCGCGCTGCACCTGGCCGCCGGCGTGTTCGGCACGATGGGGCTGCTGGCGTTCGGGCTGTCGTACGTGCTGCTGCCGATGTTCGCGCTGTCGGGCGTGCCCGACGAGCGGCTGCAGCTGGCGTCGGGCGCCTCGGCGCTGGCGGCGGTCGCGCTGGCGGCGGTGGCGGCGTTCGACGTCGCGCCGCTGGCGCTGCGCGGCGCGGCGCTGGCCGCCGGCGCGCTGGCGCTGGCGCTGCACCTGAAGCTGATGCACCACGCGCTGGCCACCGGGATGCGCCGCGACCTGGGCCGCGCCCAGCAGCTCATGCGCGTGGGCTGGGGCGCGCTCGCGCTGGCGCTGGCCGTCGCGCTGCTGCAGCTGGCGGCGCCGGCGCTGGGGCTCGACGCCGGGCGGCTCGGCAGGCTGTTCGTCGTGCTCGCCGTCGGCGGCTGGCTGCTGAGTTTCCTGTTCGGCGTGCTGCAGCGCATCCTGCCGTTCCTCGCGTCGATGCACGCGGCGCGCGGCCAGCCGCGCCCGCCGACGCCGTCGGCGCTGACGCGCGAGCGCCCGCTGGCGTGGCACTTCGCGGCGCACCTGGTGGCGCTGGCGCTGCTCGCCGCCGCGGTGCTCGCCGACTCGGCCTGGCTGGCCGGCGCGGCGGCGCTCGCCGGCGGCGTCGGCGCCGTGGCGTTCGGCCTGTTCTACCTCGGCGTGTGGCAGCGGCTGCGCCACAGCCTGGCCACCCCGCCGCCCGCGACGGCCGCGCGCGGCTGATCTGGCGCAGGAACGCCGCACGCCGCAGCACGGACAATCCACGTTTCCATCCCCGGCGCCGCGCGCGCGCACCCGCCGCCGCGCCGCCATGCCCCGCCCGATGCTCTCGTTCCTGCCACCCTTCCTGCGCGGCGCGATCGCGTTCGCGCTGCTGGTGCTCAACACGCTGTTCTGGTGCGCGCCGCTGTTCGCGCTGTCGCTGGTCAAGCTGGCGCTGCCGTTCGACGCGGTGCGCCTGCGCGTGGACCCGCTGCTCAACGCGATCGCGACCCACTGGATCGCGTGCAACAGCGGCTGGATGCGGCTGACGCAGCGCACGCACTGGGACGTCGAGGGCGTCGACGCGCTGCGCTACGCCGACTGGTACCTGGTCAACGCCAACCACCAGACCTGGGTCGACATCTTCGTGCTGCAGCACGTGCTCAACCGCCGCATCCCGCTGCTGAAGTTCTTCCTCAAGCAGCAGCTGATCTACGTGCCGGTGATCGGGCTGGCCTGGTGGGCACTCGACTTCCCGTTCATGAGGCGGCACTCGAAGGCGGCACTGCGCGCGCGCCCCGAGCTGCGCGAGCAGGACCGCGAGACCACCCGTCGCGCCTGCGCGAAGTTCGCGCTGGTGCCCACCAGCGTGATGAACTTCGCCGAGGGCACGCGCTTCACCGCCGCCAAGCACCGCGCGCAGCACTCGCCGTACCGCCACCTGCTCAAGCCGAAGGCCGGCGCGCTGGCGCTGGCGCTGAACGCGATGGGCGAGCGATTCCACTCGCTGATCGACGCGACCATCGTCTACCCCGACGGCGCGCCGACCTTCTGGCAGTTCCTCGGCGGCCGCGTGCCGCGCATCGTCGTGCGCGTGCGCCAGCTGCCGATCCCGCCCGAGTTCTGCGCCGGCGACTACACCGCCGACGCGGCGTTCCGCGCGACCTTCCACCGCTGGCTCGAGCAGCTGTGGCTCGACAAGGACGCGCAGATCGGCGCGCTGCTCGGCGCGCCCGGGGCGGCAGCGCATGCCTGAGCGGGCCGGCCCAGCCCGTGCCCGCGCCGGCGGCCGGGTCGCGGCGCGCGCGTCCGATCGCCCGGCGGTTGACCTGCGGCAAGCCCACGACGGTGGCAGGCCCTTATTCTGGTATCGCAGTACCGAATTTGGTCCACCCTTGCACGACACACCGCCATGAGCTATTCGCGACAAGTCTCCCGCACGCTCGACGACGAGCACCGCGCCAGCCTCGAACTGCTCGGCCGCGTCGAGCGCGCGCTCGCGCGCGGCGACGACGCCGAGTGGCTGTCGCTGGCCGCACCGCTGGTGCGCCAGCTCGAGCACGAAATCGGCCGCCACTTCGACTTCGAGGAGCAGCAGCTGTTCCCGCGCATGGCCGACGCCGGCGACGGCGACCTCGCCGAACTGCTCGCCGAGGAGCACGCGAGCATCCGCGCGGTGGCCGAGGATCTGCTGCCGCTGGCGCGCGCGGCCGCCGCCGGCACGCCCGACGCCGCGTCGGCGGCGACGCTCAAGCGGCTGGCGCTGGAGATGGTCGAACGCCAGGTCGCGCACATCCAGAAGGAGACGATGGCGCTGCTGCCGCTGCTCGACGACCTGCTCGACGACGACGCCGACCGCGAACTCGCGTTCGCCTACGCTTGCGACTGAACCCGCCCCTGGGAGACCGACGATGAACACCCATGCCGCCACCGACGCCGCCGTGACCGTGCGTGCGCTCGCCGCCGACGACCTCGACGCCGTCGTCGCGATCGACGCCGCCATCGAGGGCCGCACCCGACGCGACTACATCGAGCGCCGGCTCGCCGCCGCGCGCCGCGAACCCGCCGCGCACGCGCAGTTCGCCGCCGTGGTCGGCCAGAGCCTGGCCGGCTTCATCCTCGCGCGCGTGCTGGCCGGCGAATTCGGCCGCCGCCGCCCGGCGCTGCGCCTCGAGCTGGTCGGCGTGCGCAACGACCTGCGCCACGCCGGCATCGGCCGGCGGCTGTTCGACGCGCTCGACACCTGGGCGCAGCGCCACGGCATGGCCGAGATGCGCACCGCCGCCGAGTGGCGCCACACCGACATGCTCGAGTGGTTCGACAGCCTGGGCTTCGACCTGGCGCCCGACCAGATCGTCGACACCGCGGTCGAGCCGGGCAGCTGGCGCCCCGAGCGCGACGGTCCGGTCGCGCTCGAGGCGGGCGAGGGCCCGGGCCACGAGATCGACTACGGCCGCGGCGAAGCCAACGACCACGAGCGCGTCGAGCGCGACGGCGCCGACGTGCGCTCGATGGTGCCCGAGGACCTCGACGCGATCGCGCGCATCGACCGCGACATCACCGGCCGCGACCGGCACGACTACATCGCCGCGCGGCTGGGCGAGGCGATGGACGACGCCGGCGTGCGCGTGTCGCTGACCGCGCGCCGCGACGGCGCGATCGTCGGCTACCTGATGGCGCGCGCCGACCTGGGCGACTTCGGCCGCACCGAGCCGGTGGCGGTGATCGACACGCTGGGCGTCGACCCCGAGTACGCGCGCCGCGGCGTCGGCCGCGCGCTGCTCGCGCAGCTGTTCGCCAACCTCGGCGCGCTGCGCGTCGAGCGCGTCGAGACCATCGTGCCGCAGCGCGACCTCGCGCTGCTGGGTTTCCTGCACGCCGCGGGGTTCGCGCCGTCGCAGCGCCTGTCGTTCGTGCGCGCGCGGGAGGCCGGCGCGTGAACCTGCCCGACGAAGACGCGGTGCGCGAGGCGCTGCGCCAGGTGATGGACCCCGAGGCGGGGATGAACATCGTCGACCTCGGACTGATCTACGGCGTCGAGGTCGACGACGGCGGCGTGCGCGTCGAGATGACGATGACCAGCGCCGCGTGCCCGATGGCCGACATGATCGTCGACGAGGTGCACGCGGCGCTGGGCTCGGTGGTGCCGTCGGGCGTGCCGGTCGACGTCGAGCTGGTGTGGGACCCGCCGTGGACGCCCGAGCGCATGAGCGGGTTCGCGCGGGAGCACTTCGGGTGGGGCAAGTTCTGACCCCCCGCCGAAGCGGCTGCGGCGCGGCGCCCGCCGCAAGGGTCGCGCCGCGGCCCGTGGGCGCGGCACGTGGCGTGGCGGCACGGACGACACCTTGCAGCGCAGCGCAGTGACCCCCGAAGCCGGTCGCGCCGGCGAGCGCACGGCGCGCGAGCGGCGACCGGCGTGGTGGCGCGTGCCGCTGCTGGCGTTCGGCTTCGTCGCGCTGTTCGCCGGCGTCGGCGCCGGGCTCGCGCGGCTGGGGTGGACCATGCCCGACGTCGCCACCGGCGCGGCGGCGCTGCACGGGCCGCTGATGGTGTGCGGCTTCTTCGGCGTGGTCATCGCGCTCGAGCGCGCGGTGGCCATCGGCCGCGCCTGGGCCTACGCCGGGCCGCTGCTCGCCGGGCTCGGCACCGCAGCGGTGATGCACGGCGCCGCGCCGGCCGCGCCCTGGCTGTACCTGGCCGGCAGCGTCGTGCTGCTGGCCGCCTCGCTCGACGTGCTGCGCCGCCAGCGCGAGCTGTTCATGCTCGTCATCGCGGTGGCCGCCGGCTGCTGGAGCGTGGGCACCGCGCTGTGGGCCGCCGGCGCCGCGGTGCACCAGGTGGTCGGCTGGTGGCTCGGCTTCCTGGTGCTGACGATCGCCGGCGAGCGCCTCGAGCTGTCGCGTTTCATGCCGCCGTCGCGCGGCGCCGAGCGGCTGTTCGCGGCGCTGGTGGCCGCGGCGCTCGCCGCGCTGGTGCTGTGGCCGCAGCCGTGGGCGCCGCGGTTGTTCGGCGTCGTGCTGGTCGCGCTGGCGGCCTGGCTGCTGCGCCACGACATCGCGCGGCGCACGGTGCGCCAGCGCGGGCTCACCCGTTTCATCGCGGTGTGCCTGCTGTCGGGCTACTTCTGGCTCGCCACCGGTGGCGCGGTGATCGCCGCCGCCGGTGTCGAGCCCGGCGGCGCCGCCTACGACGCGGCGCTGCACGCGCTGCTGCTGGGCTTCGTGTTCGCGATGGTGTTCGGCCACGCCCCCATCATCTTCCCCGCGGTGCTGCGCGTCGCGGTGCCGTACCACCCGCGCTTCTACGTGCCGCTGGTGCTGCTGCATGCGTCGCTGGCGCTGCGCCTGCTCGGCGACGCGTCCGGGCAGTTCGAGTGGCAGCGCTGGGGCGCGCTGCTGTCGGCGCTGGCGCTGCTGGGCTTCATCGCCAGCACCGCGGCGGCGGTGGTGCAGGGCCGGCGCTCGCCGGCGCGACGGGGCACGGCGCGCTGAGGCCCGAGGCGATGGGGGCGATGGACCGCGCCACCCTCCTGATCGTCGACGACGACCCGGCGCTGCGGCGCACGCTGCAGCTGCGGCTGCGCGAGGAGGGCTTTCGCGTGCTCGAGGCCGACAGCGCCGAGCGCGCGCTGGCGCTGCTCGCGGTCGAGCTGCCCGACCTGCTGATCACCGACGTGCGCATGGGCGGCATGGACGGGCTCGCGTTGTTCGACGAGGTGCGGCGCAGCCACCCGCTGCTGCCGGTGGTCATCGTCACCGCGCACGGCTCGATCCCCGACGCGGTCGAGGTCACGCGCAAGGGCGTGTTCGCCTACCTGACCAAGCCGGTCGAGGCCGCCGAGCTGCTCGCGCAGGTGCGGCGTGCGCTGGCGGTGGCGCCACCGGCGGCGCAGCGCGCCGGGCCGGCGCGCGGGCAGATCGTCACGCGCAGCGCCGCGATGCGCGCGCTGCTCGACGAGGCCGAGCAGGTCGCCGCCACCGACGCCGCCGTGCTGATCCACGGCGAGACCGGCACCGGCAAGGAGCTGCTCGCGCAGGCGATCCACGACGCCAGCGCGCGCCGCGACGGGCCGTTCGTCGCCGTCAACTGCGGCGCGATCCCCGAGGCGCTGCTCGAGAGCGAGCTGTTCGGCCACGTGCGCGGCGCCTTCACCGGCGCGCAGCGCGACCACCCGGGGCTGATCCGGTCGGCGGCCGGCGGCACGCTGTTCCTCGACGAGGTCGGCGACATGCCGCTGGCGTTGCAGGTCAAGCTGCTGCGCGTGCTGCAGGAGCGCCAGGTGCGCCCGGTGGGGGGCACGCGCGCGCTGCCGGTGGACGTGCGCATCGTCGCCGCGACGCACCGCGACCTCGACGCGGCACGCCGCGACGGCAGCTTCCGCGACGACCTGTACTGGCGTCTCGCGGTGGTCGTGTTCACGCTGCCGCCGCTGCGCGAGCGGCGCGAGGACATCCCGGCGCTGGCCCAGCACTTCCTCGCTGCGCTGGCGGGCAAGTACCGCAAGCCGCTGCGCGGCTTCGCCCCCGACGCGATGGCGCTGCTGGCGCGCGCGCCGTGGCCGGGCAACGTGCGCCAGCTGTTCAACGCGGTCGAGAAGTGCGTCGCGCTGGCCGGCGACGCCGACAGCGTCGGCGCGGCGCTGGTCGAGCGCGCCGTCGAGCGCAGCGGCGACGACGGCGTCGAGCCGTTCGACGAGGCGCGCCGGCGCTTCGAGCGCGACTACCTCGTGCAGCTGCTCCGGCTGACCGGCGGCAACGCCGCGCTGGCGGCGCGGCTGGCGCAGCGCAACCGCACCGACTTCTACGCGCTGCTCGCGCGCCACCACCTCGAGCCCGGGGCGTTTCGCGCGGGGTCCGGCCCGCAGTGAACCCCCGCTGAGCGCTGTCGGCGCCCGCCGACAGCATGAATCCGTGGTGCGACAAGCACTTGCGCGCGCCGGCGCGCGGGCGTGTCGGCGATTGCCGACATCGTGCGGTGCCACCGCGCGTCGTGGTGGCGACGCGGTCCCTCTGCGTCACGGCGCTGCACCGGCCTGGCACGTCGATTGCAGAGACGATGCACCGGCCCCGAGCCGCCCGCCCTCACACGGAGACCGCCATGCAAGCCCACCGCCTCGCCGCCCTGTTCGCCCTGTCCGTCGCCGCCGTCGCGGTTCACGCCGACCCGGTGGTCGACAGCTTCGATCGCATGCTCGCGCACGCCCCGACGACGACCCCGGTCGCGCGTCCGGCCGAGCCGGCCGACCCGCTGATCGCCGCGCTCGTCGCGCCGCTGCGCGACGGGCATGCCGCCAGCGTCGCGGCGCGCGCCGACGACCCGGTGCTCGCCAGCTTCGACCGGATGCTGAGGCACGAGCCGACGCACACCCGTGCGCCGGTGCCCGCCGGCACCGACCCGCTGGTCGCCGCGCTGATCGTGCCGCTGCGCGACGGCCACGCGGCGCCCACGATGGTCGCCGGCTCGACCTCGGCCGTGCTGCGCTGAACCGCGGGCGACGACCGGTCACCACGCCGACCACCTCGCCCGGCGCGCGCCGGCCGCATCGACGACCCGAGCGGGTCGCCGTCGGCTGCGCGCGCCGGCGCTCGCACCGATGGACACGAACGCAAGCTGCGCAACGGCCGGCTCACCCGCCGTGCGGCAGCGTCACCTCGACCCGCGTGCCCTCGCCGACGCGGCTGGCCACCGTGATGCGCCCGCCGTGGCGGTCGACCGCCCGCTTGACGATCGCCATGCCCAGCCCGGTGCCGCCGATCGCGCCGACGTTGCGCGCGCGGTAGAACGGCTCGAACAGCAGCGGCAGGTGCTCGTCGGGGATGCCGATGCCGCGGTCGGCGACGCGGATGCGCGTTGCCGCGTCGTCGCACTCGACGTCGACGTGCACCGGCGCGCCGGCCGGCGAGTACTTGATCGCGTTGGCGACCAGGTTGCCGACGATCTGCCGCAGCAGGCGCTCGTCGAGCGCGCGCGGCGCCGCGGCGCCGTGCAGCCGCAGGTGCACCGGCACCGCGCCGACGCCGGCGTCGGCCGCGGCGCGCTGTGCGTCGGCGAGCACCGCCTCGAGCAGCGGCGCCAGCGCCAGCGGCGCCGGCGCGAACTCCAGCGTCTGCGCCTCGGCCTTGCCGAGGGTCAGCACGTCGTCGAGCATCTGGCGCATGCGCCGCACCGAGGTCTGCACGATGCCCAGCAGCTCGTCGCGCTCGGCCGCCGGCAGCCGGTCGTGGTAGTCGCGCAGCAGCTCGACCGACGACAGGATCGCCGCCAGCGGCGTGCGGAACTCGTGCGAGGTCATCGCGACGAAACGCGACTTCAGCTCGTTGAGCTCGCGCTGCTGCGCCAGTGCACGCTGCATGTCCTCGACGGCGCGGCGGCGCCCGGTGATGTCGAGCATGGTCCAGATGATGCGCAGCCGCGCTTCGGCCGGGTCGATCGCGCGGCCGTGCAGCAGCGCCCACAGCGTGCGCCCGTCGCGGTGGCGCACCGGCCACTCGGCCTCGAAGGCCTCGCCGCGACGCAGCACCGGCTCGCAGGCCTCGCCGAGCGCGCGCCAGCTCGCCTCGTCGACGTGCAGCAGGCGCGTCGAGCGGCCCAGCATCCCGTGCGGCTGGTGGCCGAGCATCTCGCTGAGCGTGCGGTTGACCCACTGGAACGCCTGCCCCGCGGTGTAGGCGACGCCGACCAGCGCGCTGTGCAGGATCACCTCGAGCTCGGCGCTGGTGCGGCGCAGCTGCGCCTCGAGCGCCTTGCGCTCGCCGATGTCGAGCACCGACCAGACGCTGCCCTCGCCGGCACCCCAGTCGCCCACCGCCTGCCCCGACACCAGCGCCCAGAAGCGCGAGCCGTCGCCGCGCACCAGCTCGACCTCCTCGCGCAGCGCCTCGCGCCGCCGCATCGCCGCCTCGGCGCGCTGCACGAACGCCGCGTGCGTGCCGGCGTCGGTGAACAGCGCCGCGGTGTGCAGGCCCGGCAGCACGGCGCCGTCGATGCCCAGCATCTGCTGCGCGCTGCGGTTGGCCCACTGGATGCGCGCCGCCGCGTCGAGGAAGAAGATGCCGACGATCGAGTTGTCGAGGATGGTCTCGCGCTCGGCCAGCGTGTGGCGCAGCTGCGCCTCGAGTGCGCGGCGTTCGCTGACGTCGGCCACCAGGCCCAGCGCCGCCGGGCGCCCCTGCCATTGCACCAGCGTCACGCGCAGGTCGACCCACAGCACGCGCCCGTCGCTGCGCACGACGCGCAACGGGTACTGCACCGGCACGTCGTCGCCGGCGAGGCGGCGGCGGTGGCGCTCGAGCATCGTCGGCGCGTCGTCGGGGTGCACGAACGTGTGCAGCGGATGGCCGACGATGCGCTCCAGCGGCAGCCCCAGCAGCTCGCCCAGGCGCGGGTTGCAGAACGCGACGCGTTCGTCCTGCAGCACGACGATGCTCTCGCCGACGCTGTCGACGAGGTAACGGTAACGCTGTTCGGACGCCGCCAGCGCACCGCGCGCGACCTGCAGCGCGCCGACCTGCTCGGCGAGCTCGGCGGTGCGTTCGGCCACGCGCTGCTCCAGCGAGCGCGCGAGCCGGCGCGCCTCGTCGAGCGCGTGCACCTCGGCGCTGACGTCCGCGGCGATGCCGGTCACGCGCACGACGCGGCCGGCGGCGTCGCGCACCGCGAACGCGCGGTCGCGCACCCAGCGCAGCGTGCCGTCGGGTCGCACGACGCGGAAGGAAAGCTCGTGGTCGCCGTCGCGGCGCAGCGCGAGCGCCGCCACGACGCGCTCGCGGTCGTCCGGATGCACGCCTTGCAGCCACGAGGCCGGCTCGGCGAGCAGGTCGGCGACCGGGCGGCCCCAGATCTTCTCGTAGCCGGCGCTGACGTACAGCAGCGTGCGCTGCGCCGGATCGGCGACCCAGAACACCTCGTCGATGGTCTGCGAGATCTCGCGCAGCCGCTGCTCGCGCTCGCGCAGCTCGTCCTCGGTGCGCTTGCGCTCGCTGATGTCGGTGAACGTGACGACGACGACGCGGCCGTGGCGTGCATCGTCGAGCGCGCGAAAGCTGGCCAGCGCGTGCAGCGTGCCGCCGTCGCGGCGGCGGATCGGCCACTCGCGCGCGATGCGCGGCGAGTTGGCCAGCAGCGCCGCGAGGTAACGATCGGCGCGCGCGCCGACGTCGTCGAAGGCGCCGACGGTCCACGGCTGGCCGACGAGTTCGTCGCGCGTGTAGCCGAGCATGCGCGCCAGCGCCGGGTTGACCTCGAGCAGCCGGCCGCGCGCATCGATGAAGCCGATGCCCACGCCGGCCACCTCGAACGCGGTGGTCCACAGCGAATCGCTGCGGCGGCGTTCGTTGAGCGGTGCGTCCATCGCGGCGGGGCGGGACCGCCGAAGCTAATGCGCCACCGACGGGGCCGCGCTGACGCAGGTCAACGCCGCCTCCCGCTGTCCTGACCCCCTCTGGAGAAGACGATGGATCCGATGAGCTTGATCGTTCTGCGCGCCGTGCACGTGGTCGCCGGCGCTTTCTGGGTCGGCGCCGCGCTGATGCTGGTGGCCTTCGTCGCGCCGACCGTGCGCGCGCTGGGCCCCGACGGCGGGCGTTTCATGCAGCGGCTGCTGGCGCACAGCCGCTTCCCCGAGGCGATGGGCCTGGCCAGCGCGCTGACCACGCTGGCCGGCCTGGCGCTGCTGTGGCCCGCCTCCGGCGGCCTGCAGGGCGCGTGGCTGCGCTCGGCCCCGGGCGCGGCGCTGGCACTGGCCGCGCTGGTCGGCCTCGCGGCGTTCGCCGTCGGACTCGCGGTGAACAAGCCCGCCGCCGCGGGGCTGGCGCGGCTCGGCGCCGAGATCGGCGGCGGCGCGCCGAGCACCGAACAGGCAGCGCGCCTCGCCACGCTGCAGCGACGGCTGCGCCTGGGCGGGCTGTGGGGCGCGGCGCTGTTGGTGCTGTCGACGCTGGGCATGGGTGTCGCGCGCTACCTCGGCTGACCGCGTGGGCACGGGCCGGCGCCTGCCCCCCCCCCCGGTGACGGCACGTTCGATCGACCCGGTGCTGAACTTCGTGACCTGCCCATGTGCAATGGGTGGGCTGCTCGGGGCAGTGCGGCGAAGCGGCGTGCGCCCGGGCACGCTGTCGCGCCGCCCCCACGATGGCCCTCGCGACAGGCAGCACCCAGTCAAAGCCGCGCCGACCCAGAGAAGGCCTTGGCGAACGTTGGCGATCGGCTGCAGGACCATGAAGCGGTCGGCAGCGGGTGCAATGCGGTCGAACTCAGGTCGCTGTCAGTCGACCACGTCGGCGTCGTCGGGCGCCCAGCACGCGACGATCGCCGGGCGCGCGTCGTCGCTGCCGAAGAGCGCGAAGCGGGTCGCGCCGGCGGCCTCGTCGGCACGCGCCAGCGACGGCGCACTGCCGTAACGCAGCGGACCGCGGATCCACGCGTCGAGCCGTTGCGCCGGCGGGTGCAGCGGCAGCGCCAGCCGCGCCAGTGCGATCGCGATCGCGCGCGGCGGGTGGTGGAACGCGCCGGCGAAGCCGAGGCGGCGCGCCCACGCGTCGGACCAGTGCAACCCGTTGTAGTCGCCGCTGACGCGCCCGAAGCGCCAGCCGCCATCGTGCGGCAGGTCGGCCAGCGGCTGCGGCGGCGCGTCGACGCGCGGCGCGGCGGCCTGCGCCGGCGCCGGGTCGTCGCCACGGCGCCGGCCGCGGTAGTAGAAGGTCGTCGTACCCTCCCAGGCCACGCCGTCGGCGTCGGCGAGCGTCGTGTGCAGGTCGACCTCGAGCCCCTTGTCGAGCCGGCGCTGCGCCGCGACGCGCGTGCGCATATCCACTCGCGCGCCGGGCGCCAGCGGCCGGTGCTGGCGCAGGCGGTTGCGCAACTGCAGCGCCTGCCAGATCGGCAGCGGGAACGCCGGGTGCGTCAGCAGCGCCATCTGCAGCCGAAAGCTCCAGGCGTGCACGAAGGGCAGCGGCAGCGCCGGCGTGCAGGCCAGCCCGGTCAGGCGCTCGAAGTCGGCGCGCAGCGCCGGTGCCGCGACGGCGCCATGCCAGCAGGCGTCCAGCGCAGGCAGCTCGCCGCCGCGGCGCGGGCGCAGCGCGTGCGCCATGTAGCGCAGCGCCGAAGGCGTGCTCTCGAACCGAAGAGGCATGGGTGCGGGCATGGCGGGCTTCCGGGGCGGGTGTAGACACCGCGCAGCACGAATCGTGCCGCCGCCCGCGCCTCAGCGCGGCACGTAGAACGTCGACGCCGCGCGCACCGTCTCGCCCGGCGCGCCGTCGCCGGCGCGCCGCACGCGGAACTCGATCGGGTGCGCCCCGCTGGCCAGCGACTGCGCCGTCTCGGGCGGCAGCGTCAGCCGCACCGCGAGCATGCCGGCGACGTAGGGCCCGACCACGATCTCGGCGTCGCCGGCGAGCACCAGTCCCGGCAGCCCGCCGGCGTCGACACGGTAGCGCTGTGCGCTGGCGCCGCGGTTGGCGATCTGCAGGCGGTAGACGTTCTCGACGTGGCCGCCGTCGACCAGCCGCGCGAGCGCGCCGCGGTCGCGCAGCACGTCGACGGTGTGGCCGCTGCGCAGCGCGATCGCAACGACGAAAGCCACGCTCAGCGCCAGCAGCAGCGCGCCGTAGACCAGCACGCGCGGGCGCAGCACGCGGCGCAGCATCTGCGCGCGCGTCCAGCCGTGGCGCACGCCGTTGTCGGTGGCGTAGCGGATCAGCCCCGGCGCGTAGCCCATCTTGCCCATCACGTCGTCGCACACGTCGATGCACGCGGCGCAGCCGATGCATTCGTTCTGCAGCCCGTTGCGGATGTCGATGCCGGTGGGGCAGACCTGCACGCACAGCGTGCAGTCGATGCAGTCGCCCAGCCCGAGCGCCTTCGCGTCGGCCTTGCGCGAGCGCGAGCCGCGCGCCTCGCCGCGCGCGGCGTCGTAGGCGATGACCAGCGAGTCGGCGTCGATCAGCGTGCTCTGGAAGCGCGCGTACGGGCACATGTACTTGCAGATCTGCTCGCGCAGGAAGCCGGCGTTGCCGTAGGTGGCGAAGCCGTAGAACAGCACCCAGAACGTCTCCCACGGCGACAGCGACCAGGTGGCCAGCTCGGCCAGCAGCACGCGCACCGGCGTGAAGTAGCCGACGAAGGTGAAGCCGGTGAACAGCGACACGGCGATCCACGCCGCGTGCTTGCCGCCCTTGCGCGCGAGCTTGCGCGCCGACCACGGCGCGGCGTCGAGCTGCATGCGCGCCAGCCGGTCGCCCTCGATGCGCCGCTCGATCCACAGGAAGATCTCGGTGTAGACGGTCTGCGGGCAGGCGTAGCCGCACCACAGCCGTCCGGCGACCGCGGTGAAGAAGAACAGCGCCAGCGCCGAGATCACCAGCAGCGCGGCGAGGAAGATCAGGTCCTGCGGCTGCAGCACCAGCCCGAACAGGTGAAAGCGCCGCTCGACCAGGTCGAACAGCACCGCCTGGCGGCCGTCCCACTGCAGCCACGGCACGCCGTAGAACACGAGCTGCGTCAGCCACACCATGATCCAGCGCCAGCGCGCGAACACGCCGCTGACCGAGCGCGGGTAGACCTTGGGCTGCTTCTCGTACAGCGAGACCATCGCCGCCGAGTCGTCGGCGGCGGGTGCGATCGGGATCACGCGCGGCGGCGTGCGGGGCGGGCTCGCCATCGTGCGGCGGCGCTCAGCGTCCGGTGGCGCTGCGGCTGCGCGGCGCGGCCATCGGCTGCACCGCCGGCGGCGTGCCGATCAGGTCGGCCAGCGTGAAGCGGTCGAGGTGGCCCAGAAAGCTGTCGAGCGCGCCGCCGACGATGCCGGCGAGCCTGCAGTGCCCGGTCAGCACGCAGCCGGTGTCGCCGGCGAAACACTCGACGAGCGAGAAGTCGGGTTCCATCGCACGCACCACCGCGCCGACGTTGATCTGCGCCGGCGGCGACGCGAGCCGCATGCCGCCGCCCTTGCCGCGCACCGTCTCGATGAACCCGGCCAGCCCGAGCTGGTGCGTGATCTTCATCAGGTGCGCCTCGGACACGCCGTAGGCGCGCGCGACCTCGGCGATCGTGCACAGCCGCTCCGGGCGGTGCGCCACGTACATCAGCAGGCGCAGCGCGTAGTCGGTCATCGTCGTCAGGCGCATCGGCGGCTCCGGGGGGCTGCGGCAGGCGTCAGTCGCCCTCGCGCGGGCCGCGGCGGTCGAGCTGGTCGCGCTTGTCCTGCACGCGCGCCCAGTCGTCGGCGTCGGCGGGCGCCGGCTTCTTGCGCGTGATCGTCGGCCACTGCCGCGCCAGCGCGGCGTTCTCGGCGACGAACGTCGTCTGGTCGGAGGGCACGTCCTCCTCGGCGAAGATCGCGTTGACCGGACACTCGGGCACGCACAGCGCGCAGTCGATGCAGTCGTCGGGCTCGATGACCAGCATGTTCGCGCCTTCGCGGAACGCGTCGGTCGGGCACACGTCGACGCAGTCGGTGTACTTGCACTTGATGCAGGCTTCGGTGACGACGAAGGTCACGACGGGCTCGGTCTGGGCTTGAAGCTTTATTCTCCCTATATCTTTATAGACACACGCGACCTGCGGCTTTGCGCCAGATCAACGGTGCGGCCGGCCCTCCCGATCGGCGACAGGTCGGCGCGCCCCGCGGCGGGGCAGACGCCGAAGCCGGGCCCGATCAGCGCCAGCGGCGGACCGAACGGGCCCGCGCCGACCCCGACCGGGCCGGCCCGGTCGGCATCGGGGCCGCCTCGGGTGCCCGCGGCGCGCAGCCGCGATCCGCCGTCGACGGGTTGCGTCCTCGCGAACGGCCGCCGCGGACCCGGCTGCACCGGGCCGCTGGCGGGCCTTGCAGGCCCCCCCCCACGAGGGGTGTCAGCGCGGACGCGCGGGCCTGCCCGCGCCCGCCAGAACGCCTCGCGCGCCGCCCGCGCCGCACGAGGGCGTGGGCGCGCCGCAGGCGCTCGGGGGGTGGGGCGATCTCAACCGTGCAGCGACTCGTACTTCGCCTGCAGTTCCTCGGGCGTCTCGACGAAGTCGGGGTGCTGCACGATGCAGTCGGCAGGGCAGACGAGCTTGCACTGCGGCTCGTCCTCGGCGCCGACGCACTCGGTGCAGCGCAGCGGGTCGATGACGTAGATCGGGTCGCCGACCGCGATCGCCTCGTTCGGGCACACCGGCTTGCAGGCGTCGCAGGCGGTGCAGTCTTCGGTGATCATCAGGGCCATGGGACTCTCCTCGAGGATTCAGGCGGCCGCCGCTTCGAGCTCGTTGAGCTTCGCGTGCCGGAACGCGCCCCAGAGGGCCGCGCCGATCGCACCGGCGTAGATCGAGTCGGGGTGCGATCGCGCCTCGACCTTGACCTTCTCGTTGACCATCTCTTCCTGGATCGCCGCGAGCAGGCCGGTGTCCAGCGCCAGCCCGCCGGTGAGCAGCGCCACGCCGTCCTTCACGCCGGTGACCTTCAGCAGCTTGACGATGCGCGACGCCATCGACAAGTGAATCCCCTTCAGGATGTCGGGTGTCGCGATGCCGCGGCTGACCATGTTGATGACGTCGGTCTCGGCGAGCACGGCGCAGATCGAGCTGACCTTCTCCGGGTCCTGCGAGGTCTTCGACAGCGGGCCGATCTCCTCGACCGCGACGCCCAGGTAGCGCGCGATGTTCTCGAGGAACTGCCCCGAGCCCGACGCGCACTGGCTGGTCATCTTGTAGCTCAGCACCTTGCCGCGCTCGTCGACGCTGATCGCGCGCCCGTTGAGCGCGCCGATGTCGACCACCGCGCGCGCGGCCGGGTCGAGGAACACGCCGCCGCGCGCGTGCGTCGTCATCGAGTAGAAGTGGCCGGTGGAGAACTTGACGTTCTCGCCCTCGCCGGTGGTCGCGACGTAGTCGATGTCGCCCTGTGCGAGGCCCGCATCGGCGAGCACGCCGTCGTAGCCCTCCTGCGCCAGCGACATCGGGTCGCGGCGGCGGATGCGCTCGCAGCGCTTGGCCAGCCAGGTCGCCTGGTCGCCGTCGTGGCGGAACAGCACGGTCTTGACCGCGCCGGAGCCGATGTCGATGCCGATCGTGTGCGTGGTGCTCATGCCCGTGCCTCCGCGGTCTTGCCTTCCTCGACCACCGCGCGCCAGGCGAACGTCGCGCCGCCGAGCGCACCGGTGTAGATCGAATCCGGATTGATGTTCAGGGTCAGCTTGCCGTAGTTCTCCTCGACCAGCTCGACGAGCGCCTTGACCGCGGCCTCGTTCTTCGCGACGCCGCCGGTGAAAGTGAACTCGTTGCGGATGCCGCCCGAGCGCGCCAGGATCGACATCGCGCGCAGGATGATCGAGCGGTGCAGGCCCGCCATGATGTCCTCGCGCTTGTCGCCGAGCGCGAGCCGGTCGCGCAGCTCGGCGCCGGCGAACACGGTACAGGTGGAATTGATCCGCACGGTCTTGGTCGACTTCATCGCCAGCGGGCCCAGTTCGTGCAGGCCCATGTTCATCTCGTCGGCGATGTAGCCGAGGTAGCGCCCGCAGCCGGCTGCGCAGCGGTCGTTCATCTGGAAGCTCTCGACGATGCCGGCCGGGTCGACCTGGATCGCCTTCGTGTCCTGGCCGCCGATGTCGAGCACCGTGGCGGTGTTCGGGTACATCACGTGCGCGCCCAGCCCGTGGCAGAGGATCTCGGAGCGGATGTGCTCCTTCGAGAACGGCAACCGCGCCCGGCCGTAGCCGGTGCCGATGACGTAGGTTTCCTCCATTTCGGTGTCGAGCACGCCCTTGACCGGTGCCTCGACCTGGGTGCGCCGGCTGGCGGTCTCGGGAATCGCCGCGAAGGTGCGCTCGAGCGCCGCGAGCAGGTGCCGGCGGATCGATTCGGCGTAGACACGGTTCTCCACCTCGATGATCGAGCGGTCGAACACGTTGAGCAGGTAGTCGTAGCGCGTGCCGATCTCCTTGGCCACCGTCTCGCCGGTGGCCAGGTACTGGCTGCCGGCGATGTCGCGAAAGAAGTCGGACTTGCGCTTGGCGCCCGGCGCGAAGAGCGACGGCGCCTCGTCGGTGATGCGCCGGAACACCTCGTCGAGCGCCTCGCCGACCACCTTCGTGTCGTCGCCGAACTTGGCGCTCGCCAGGCTGCGCTGACAGGTCTCGTGCAGGTCGACGAGTTGCTCGAGGTACTGTTCGGCGCGGAAGTCGCGCTCGAGCTGTGCGAGGAAACCCTCGAGCTGGCCGTTCAGCGCGTTGGTGCTCGCCAGCGCCTGCCGGAACAGGTGGAAGCGGCCGTTGACCAGCGCCTCCTGCTTGGCGATGGCCGCCGCGGTGTCGTAGTTCGAGCGCGAGTTGGTGATGCCGCGTCCGATGACGTTCTGGTTCTCGTCGATGACCACCGCCTTGGTGGTCGTCGAGCCCAGGTCGATGCCGATGAAACAGCGCATGGCGGTCCCCTTTTCAGTGCGCCGCGGCGACCGCGCCGCGCTTCTGCTTGACCATCTGGAAGTAGCTCTCGAGACGGTTCTTGACGTTGGCCGCCGAGAAATAGCGCGGGTCGACCAGGTCGGTCTCGATGAACGCCGCCGGCTTGCCGGTGCGCTTCTCGACCTCGCGCAGGATCAGCAGCTGCCCGGCCGAGAAGCTGTTGCAGCTCTTGATCGAGTTGATCAGCAGCCCGTCGGCCTGGTACTCGTCGATGTACTTGCAGATCATGTCGATCCGCGACGGCAGGTTCAGGTTCGTGTAGCAGCCCAGGCAGTACTCGGCCAGCGATTCGAGCGGATGGTCGGGGTCGTGCCGGAAGCCGAAGTCGTACAGGCCGCCGACCTTCGCGTAGGTGGACGACACCACGACCGCGCCCTCGTCGTAGAACATCTTCCAGAAGTCGCGGAAGCTGGTCCAGTTCGGCGGCCCTTCGACGACCAGGCGGTACTTCTCCTCGCCCATCTCGCCGTCGGGCGTGACCGGCCCCTTGCCCAGGCGCACACGCTCCTCGATCTCGGAGCGCAGCACGTTGTAGTACTGCGTCGCCTCGGGCGTGCCGCGGAACGCGGTGAAGATCGGGCCGATGTAGTAGACCGCGCCGAAGTAGCCGTCGATCGGCGACGGCCGGTTCTTCGCCGACTGCAGCACCTTGACCAGGTCTTCCTCGGCCTTGGCCGACTCCTTCATGTACTGGCGCAGCCGGTCGATGTCGAACTTCACGCCCGAGACGCGCTCGAGCGTGGGAATCACCGTGTCCTTGAGCTGGCGCACCACGTAGTCGCGCATGTTCGGCGCGATCCTGCCTTCGCCCTGGTAGGGCACGTGCAGCATGACCGTCTCGCTGCCGTACTTGTGGCGGATCAGCTCGAACCACTTCATGAACGTGAAGCAGCCGGTGTACGAGAGCAGCAGCACGTCCGGCGTGGGCAGCGGCTCTCCGGTGGGCCCGATCTCGCCGCCCTGCATCATGCCCAGGTCGGCCTTCACGTAGGTACAGACGTCCTCGGAATGGCCTTCGCGCTCGGCGTCCATGATGAACTTGCCAGACTTCTTGCGCATGCCGTTCTGCAGCGCGTTCGTCTCCGGCAGGCTGCGCGCGAAGTCGAAGCACATCAGCAGCTCGTTCAGGTTGCCCGGCACGAAAGTGGCCGACACCTTGCGGCCCTGCTCGCGGGCGGTGGCCAGTTCGTGGTAGTTGCGGTTGATCAGCTCCTTCTGGAGCCACATCGCGTCCTCTTTCTGGACGTTCTGCGGCTTCTTGGTGCTGGCGGGGGCGGGGGCGGTGGTCATGCTGCGCTCCAGAGTTTGATCGAATCGGCGAAGGTGCCGGACTGTTCGCGGATCGGCGCCATCTGGCCGGTGTTCTCGGCGTACTTGAACGCGGTGTACGGAACCTTGTGCTTCGCGAGCACGTCCTGCAGCATCGGGCGCTCGAGCAGCGCCGGATCACAGAACGAGGGGGCGGCGAACACGACGCCCTCGGCCGCGCCGTTCTTCACCTGCCTGAGCAGGTACTGCCCCTTGTCCTCGCGCTTCGCGTCGTATTTCGCGGCGGTGGAGGCCGAGCGGTGCAGGAAGGCCTTCGACAGTTCCTCGAGCGGCTTGCCGTCGGTGGGCACGTCGTCGAGCAGCCAGCGGGTGACGAGCATGAAGTCGTCGTCGACGATGTAGCAGCCCGACATCTCGATCGACTTGATCAGGTTGAGCGGCGGCTGCTCGCAGAACGACCCGTTGATCACGATGCGCGCGTTGTCGCGCCGCGGCCGCGGCACCGCGTCGGTGGCCGCGAGGTAGTCGCGGATCAGCTGCGTGTGCTCCTCGACCGGCAGCACCATGCCCGCGCGAAGGATCAGGTAGACCTCGGAGGTGGGCGCCTGCCACGGCCTGGCCGCGCGGTACGCATAGAGGTCGCGCACCGCCTTGCGGTTCTCGTTGAAGACCGCGATCGACGCATTGAGCTCGTCGTCGGTGATCGGCTTGCCGCGCAGTTCGCCGAGGTCGTGGCGCAGCACCTCCATTTCCTCGGTGTAGAAGCGCCCGCCGATCGAGTCTTCGTAGTTCTGCGGCACGTCGATGTAGCGGACGTACTTGTCCTTGAACATCACCTGCCACATGCCCGAGAGATTGCGGATCACGTCGCAGATCGACGGGAACAGCATGCCGTCGAGGCAGTCGAGCCGGCCGGTAAGGCCGAGTTCGATCGTCGAGCGCGGGATCCTGCAGATGTAGCTCTGGTAGTAGGCGTCGCCCTGGATCACCTCGAGCTGGTCGCCGCCGCCGAGGATGCCCACCGACAGCATGCCGGCGGCGTGGATCAGCTCGCGCGGCACGTACACCGGCATGTAGCCGATCGCCTTGCGGCCGGGTGCGCCGTCCTTCCAGTCCTTGACGGCGTTGAAGTGCAGGTCCTCGAACAGCGCTTCGCAGCGTTGCACGATGCGCAGCACCTCCGGGGTTTGTGGTGTCGCGGGGCTCATCAGCGGTGCTCCCATTGAGGTGCGCGCTTGGCGAGGAAGGCGTCCAGCCCCTCGTTGGCGTCGCGGGTGGTCATCAGTCGGTCGAGGTACAGCCGTTCGACCTCGGCGAGTCGTTCGCGCAGTTCGCGCACGCGCGGCGCGCGCGTCGCCGCGACCGCGCAGGCCAGCGCGGCGGCGCTCTTGGGCGCCAGGTGTTCATCGAAGTACGCCGTCGCGGCGGCTTCGGGGTCATCGGCCAGCGCGTGCACCAGGCCGATGGCCAGCGCCTCGCTGCCCGGGATGCTGCGACCCGACCACAGCAGGTCCTCGGCGGCGCTGTGGTTGACGCGCCAAGGCAGCAGGCACGAGGCGGCCGGCGCGAACACGCCGAGCTTCATCTCGGGTTGGCCGAAGGCGGCGTCGGGGCGCGCCCAGATCGGCCCGCCGGCCAGCGCGACCTCGAGCCCGCCGCCCAGGCACTGGCCGCGCACCGCCACCAGGATCGGCACCGGGTAGTCGACCATCGCCAGGATCAGCGCGTGCAGCCCGGCCAGCATCTGCGCGCAGCGGTCGGCCAGGTGCTCCTCGACGCTGGCGCCGAAGCTGAAGTGCGGCCCTTCGGCGTCGAGCAGCACGCCGCGCAGCCCCGGCCGGTCGCGGTGGGCGTCGAGCGCGGCTTGCAGCGCGGCGATCATCGCCGCGTCGCAGATGTTGGCCTTCGGCCGGTTCAGCCGCAGGCGCAGCAGCGCGCCGTCGCGGTCGAGCCAGACCTTGAGGCAGTCGGCCTCAGCCATGGCGCTTCGCCTTCGGCTGGATCTCGTCGTGCAACGGGCCGACCCAGCTCTGGCCGGCGGCCAGCTTCTGGCGCAGCAGCACGAAGTCGATCTCGCGGTCGTCCTTGGTGCCCTCGTTGAACGCCGTGAAGCCCGAGCGCGCCTCGGTCATCATGTTCAGCGCCAGCCACGCGCGCGAGTTCTCCTTGTTGCGGTTCCAGGCGTCGAGCTTGGGCTTGCGCAGTTCCTCGATCGTCTTGGTCGTGCAGTCGGGGAACGTGAGCAGCATCTTGGCGCACA
>NZ_DAOKZA010000043.1:0-32328 GCF_035325925.1 Azohydromonas sp.
AGGTACTTCTCCCAGGCCCACTTGTACTTGAACGGCACCAGCTGGTTGACGTCGGTCTGGCCGTTGATGATGCGCTTGTCGGCCACGTTGACCCGGCGCTGGCTCGGCGCGGAGGCGGGCTGCACCGGCGACATCGACGGTGGCGCGCGTCGCGCGGGCACGGCCTCGGCCAGCGACAGCGAAGGCGACGAGAGGGGCGACGGGGTCATGGTCCGCGCGTCGCGAGGCCGGCTCGGCGCAGCGGGGTTCGCAGGTGTCGTGGAGGGGCGAACGTCGTCTTCCCAGACCAGCATGTGTGTGTACGTCCTGTTCGTTGAAATTATCCGAGTGTTGCGTCGAAACACCAAGCACTTGTTGACATCGAGGCGCGCGCGTTGTTGCGACCTCGCATCGAAGCGGCGACGTTCGCGCACGCCGCTGCATCGATGCATCGTCACGCGCTCACGTGCCCGATCTCACTGGCAGGCCTCGCAGCCGGGGTTGTGGCTGCGACTCGCGTCGCTGCGCGACACGAGCCTTCGCCGCAACCCGCTGCAACCGTCTGCTCACTGACACGCCTCGCAGTCGGGGTTGTGGCTGCGACTCGCGTCGCTGCGCGACACGAGCCTTCGCCGCAACCCGCTGCAACCGTCTGCTCACTGACACGCCTCGCAGTCGGGGTTGTCGATCGCGCAGAACTTGACGTCGCTCGCCGGCTCGGCCGCGGACGGCGTGCCGCCGCCGGCCTGCGGCACGGCGTTGAGCTGGCGCGTGTTCACGGTGCTCATCTCGACGTGCGTCGCGCTCGTCGTGCGCAGGTAGTACGTCGTCTTCAGGCCGCGCAGCCACGCGAGCTTGTAGGTCTCGTCGAGCTTCTTGCCCGACGCGCCGGCCATGTAGATGTTCAGGCTCTGCGCCTGGTCGATCCACTTCTGCCGGCGCGCCGCCGCCTCGACGAGCCAGGCCGGCTCGATCTCGAAAGCGGTCGCGTACAGCTGCTTCAGCTCACCGGGCACGCGGTCGATGGCGCGCAGCGACCCCTTGTAGTGCTTCAGATCCATCAGCATCACGTCGTCCCACAGGCCCAGCCGCTTGAGGTCGCGCACCAGGTACTCGTTGACCACCGTGAACTCGCCCGACAGGTTCGACTTGACCGACAGGTTGCCGAAACTCGGCTCGATCGACGCGTCGACGCCGATGATGTTGCTGATCGTCGCCGTCGGCGCGATCGCCACGCAGTTGCTGTTGCGCATGCCGTGCTGCGCGATGCGTGCGCGCAGCGCGTCCCAGTCGAGCGTCGCCGAGGTGTCGACTTCGACGTAAGACGGGGCGGGGGCCCCGTCTCTCAACGGGGCCGTGCCGCGCTCCTGCGCCAGAAGCTTCAGCGTGTCCAGCGGCAGGATGCCGCGGTCCCACAGGCTGCCGCGGTAGCTCGAGTAGCGCCCGCGCTCCTCGGCCAGCTCGGTGCTGGCCCAGTACGCGTGGTAGCACACCGCCTCCATTGAGCGGTCGGCGAACTCGACCGCCTCGGCGCTGGCGTACGGCACGCGCAGCTGGTACAGGCTGTCCTGGAAGCCCATGATGCCCAAGCCCACCGGGCGGTGGCGCAGGTTGCTGTCGCGTGCCTTCTTGACCGCGTAGTAGTTGATGTCGATGACGTTGTCGAGCATGCGCATCGCCGTGGCCACCGTCTTCTTCAGCTTGGCGTGGTCGATGGCCTTCGAGCCGTCCGGCGCCGCCTTCAGGTGCTGCGCCAGGTTCACCGACCCCAGGTTGCACACCGCGATCTCGCTGTCGCTGGTGTTCAGCGTGATCTCGGTGCACAGGTTCGAGCTGTGCACGACGCCGACGTGCTGCTGCGGAGAGCGGACATTGCAGGCGTCCTTGAACGTGATCCACGGGTGCCCGGTCTCGAACAGCATCGACAGCATCTTGCGCCACAGGTCCTTGGCCGGCATGCGCTTGTAGAGCCTGATCTCGCCGCGGTCGACCTTGGCCTCGTACGCGGTGTAGGCGGCCTCGAAGTCGGCGCCGAACCTGTCGTGCAGGTCGGGACAGGTGCTGGGGCTGAACAGCGTCCAGTCGCCCCCCTCGATCACCCGCTTCATGAACAGGTCGGGGATCCAGTTGGCGGTGTTCATGTCGTGCGTGCGCCGCCGGTCGTCGCCGGTGTTCTTGCGCAGCTCGAGGAACTCCTCGATGTCGAGGTGCCAGCTCTCCAGGTACGCGCACACCGCCCCCTTGCGCTTGCCGCCCTGGTTGACCGCCACCGCGGTGTCGTTGACCACCTTCAGGAACGGCACCACGCCCTGGCTCTTGCCGTTGGTGCCCTTGATGTAGCTGCCCAAAGCGCGCACGCGCGTCCAGTCGTTGCCCAGGCCGCCGGCGAACTTGGACAGCAGCGCGTTCTCCTTCAGCGCCTCGTAGATGCCGTCGAGGTCGTCGGCCACCGTGGTCAGGTAGCAGCTCGACAGCTGGCTGCGCCGCGTGCCGCTGTTGAACAGCGTCGGCGTGCTGCTCATGAAGTCGAAGGTCGACAGCACGTCGTAGAACTCGATCGCGCGCGCCTCGCGGTCGATCTCGTTGAGCGCCAGGCCCATGGCCACACGCATGAAGAACGCCTGCGGCAGCTCGATGCGCTGCTCGTCGACGTGCAGGAAGTAGCGGTCGTACAGCGTCTGCAGGCCGAGGTAGTCGAACTGCAGGTCGCGCTCGGGCTTCAGCGCGGCCCCCAGCCGGGCGAGGTCGAACTGCAGCAGCTTGTCGTCGAGCAGCTCGGCGGCCACGCCCTTCTTCACGCATTGCGGGAAGACCTCGGGGTAGCGCTCGGCCATCTGCGCCTGCGTCGTCTCCTCGCCGAGAATCTCCTGGCGGATCGTGTGCAGCAGCAGCCGTGCGGTGGCGCGCGTGTAGCCCGGCTCGCGCTCGATCAGCGTGCGCGCGGCGAGGATCGCCGCCTTGTGCACCTCGGCCAGCGGCACGCCGTCGTAGAGGTTGCGGCGCGTCTCGGCGAGGATCGGCTCGGCCCTGACCTCGTCGCCCAGCCCCTCGCAGGCCGAGGCGATCAGCGCCTGCAGCTTCGCCTCGTCGAGCGGCAAGCGCTGGCCGCGCACGTCGGTGACGTGCAACGCCGGCGCCGCGGGCGCGGCGGTCTGCGCCTGCTTCGCGCGCTCCTGCGCGCGGCGCTCGCGGTACAGCACGTAGGCACGTGCCACCTCGTGGTGGCCGCCTCGCATCAGGCCGAGCTCGACCTGGTCCTGCACGTCCTCGATGTGGAACGTGCCGCCGCCGGGGCGCGAGCGCAGCAGCCCGCGCACCACCGTCTCGGTCAGCTCGTCGACGGTCTCGCGCACGCTCGCCGACGCCGCGCCCTGCGTGCCGTGCACCGCCAGGAAGGCCTTCATCAGCGCCACCGCGATCTTGTTCGGCTCGAAGGCGACCACCGCGCCGTTGCGGCGGATGATCTGGTAGCCGTGATAAGCGCTGACCGGCGCGACGGACGACGGCTGCGCGGCGGCGACGAAGGTGGTGCTGACGGGGCTGGCGGCGATGTTGTGCATGGAGCTCCTCTCTCGGGTCGTCGGTGTGCCTCGCCCCCCCGGGCCTCGGCGCGAGGCGCCACAGCGCGCGGCCGCTCGGCGGTCCGCGCACCGGCGGTTGTGGACAAGGATGTGGAAACGCGCTGGAGTGATCGTGGACAACGAACACTACATCTAGGGGTTGCCGGGATCTTACAGCACTAGATATGGTGTGCCGCGATGCGGGAATGCCCGGGTGGCGCGAGGCCGCCGAATCCCTCCCGACTCGCGCCGGCCATCGCTGCGGCGCCGGCACCGGCGATGGCCGATCGCACGACCCTCGAGTGACCGCCGGGCCTGCGGTGCTGCCGGCGCGTCCCGCCCGAGCCGGAGGCGCCGAGCGCGTGCGAGGTGGCGCTTCCTTCAGCCCAGCGCCGGCAGCGCCAGCGCGGCAGCGGCGGTGGGCGTCGCGAGCCGGCGCTGCAGCAACGCCCAGTCGAAGCCGGGGCCGGGGTCGGCCTTGCGACCCGGTGCGACGTGCTCGTGCCCGACCACCTCGCGCACCGGGTAACGCCGGCACAGTGCGCGCAACAGCGTGGCCAGCGAGCGGTACTGCGCGCGCTCGAAGCGCTCGGCCTCGAGCCCTTCGAGCTCGACGCCGATCGACCAGTCGTTGCAGCCGTCGCGCCCGCGCCACTGCGACGCGCCAGCGTGCCAGGCGCGCTCGTCGCACGAGACGAACTGCACGCGCTCGCCGTCGCGGCGGATCAGGAAGTGCGCCGACACCCTCAGCCCGCGCAGCCGCTCGTAGTAGGGATGCGCGTCGGCGTCGAGCCGGTTCGTGAAGAGTCGCTCGATGTCGTCGCCGCCGTACACGCCGGGCGGCAGACTGATCGAGTGGATCACCACCAGGTCGATCGACGTGCCCGGGGGCCGCGGGCCGAAGTTCGGCGACGCGCAGCGCCGCGCGCCGCGCCACCACCCCTGCGACCAACCGCGTGCGCGGCGGGACTCAGCCGGGATCGCGCCGTTCACCGCCATGGTCCCCGGGGTCGACGCCGAGGCGCGCCATGCGGTAGCGCATCTGGCGCAACGTCAGCCCGAGGCTGGCGCCGGCGGCGGTGCGGTTGTAGCGGTGGCGCTCGAGAGCGCGCTCGAGGATCTCGCGCTCGACCGCGTCGAGGTGCGCGACGAGGTCGCGCGGTAGCGGCGCGGTGCCGTCGGGCGGTGGCGCGGCCGCGACCTCGACGGCGTCCTGCATCCCGGGCTCGGCGTCGGCCAGCGCGACCTCGGGCAGGCCGAGGTCCGCGGCGTCGATGACGTCGCCGCCCGACAGCGCGACCGCGCGGTGCAGCAGGTTCTCGAGTTCACGCACGTTGCCGGGGAAGGGATAGCGCGCCAGCAGCGATAGCGCCGCCGCGCTCAGCGTCGGCGGCGGGCTGACGCCGGCGTCGGCGGCGAGCCGCGCGAGCACGGCCTCGCACAGCTCCGGCAGGTCGGCGATGCGCTCGCGCAGCGGCGGCACGCAGATCTGGATCACGTTGAGCCGGTAGTACAGGTCCTGGCGGAAGCGCCCGGCCTGCACCTCGGCCGCGAGGTCCTTGTGCGTGGCGCTGACGATGCGCACGTTCACCGGCGTCTCGCCGGTGGCGCCGACCGGGCGCACCGAGCGCTCCTGGATCGCGCGCAGCAGCTTGCTCTGCATCGCCAGCGGCAGGTCGCCGATCTCGTCGAGGAACAGCGTGCCGCCGTGCGCGGCCTGGAAGAAGCCCTCGCGGTCCTCGGTGGCACCGGTGAACGCGCCCTTGCGGTAGCCGAAGAACTCGGCCTCGAGCAGTGCCTCCGGGATCGCGCTGCAGTTGACGGCGACGAAGGCCTGCGCGCCGCGCGGGCTGACGTCGTGGATCGCGCGCGCCACCAGTTCCTTGCCGGTCCCCGACTCGCCCTGCACCAGCACCGGCGCCATGCTGCGCGCGACCTTCTCGACCAGCGAGCGCACCTGCTGCATCACCGGCGTGCGACCGACCAGCTTGCGCAGCGCGCTCGCCGGCGCAGACGGCGGCGCAGACGGTGGCGGTCGCGCCGCGGCGGTCACCGCCGCGGGCGCAAGACCGAGCGCCGAGGCGACGACGGCGCGGAACTGGCGCAGGTCGACCGGCTTGGTCAGGTAGTCGTAGGCGCCGGCCTTCAGCGCCTCGACCGCGTTCTCTGCCGAGCCGTAGGCGGTGATCACCACCGCCTTCTCGGCGCGTGCGTTCGACTCGAGCCAGTGCAGCACGTCGAGCCCGCTGCCGTCGGGCAGGCGCATGTCGGTGATCACGGCGCTGTAGCGCTGCCCGCGCAGCCGCTCGAGCGCCTCGGCGACGTTGTCGGCGGTCTCGACGGCGTAGCCCTCGCGCACCAGCGTCAGTTCGTACAGCGTGCGCAGGTCGGGCTCGTCGTCGACGACGAGCAGACCGTGGCCGGCCGCGGTCGCATTCATGCCGACGGCGCGTGGGTGGCGCGCATCGTCATCACGAACTCGTTGCGGTGGCGCTGGCCCGGCGGGCGCTGGCGATAGTCGATGCTCGCTCCATATCGTTCGCACAACTCGCGGCAAATATACAGGCCGAGTCCGCTGCCGCGGCTGCGCGTCGAGAAGAACGGCTCGAACAGATGCGGCTCGACGTCGGCGGGGATCGGCGCACCGTCGCTGGCCACGCTCAGCCGCACCACCTGCGGCACCGGCTGCGCGAGCGTCACGACGATCGCGCCGGCGGTGTCGCTGGCGTGGCGCCGTGCGTTGTCGAGCAGGTTGACGAGCACGCGGCGCAGGTGCTCGGGGTCGAACCACACGTGCAGCGGCCCCGGTGCGAGCGTCAGCCTCAGGCGACTGGCGTCGCCCAGCGGCAGCCCTGCGGTGGTCGCCCAGTCGCGCACCACCGCGTCGACCTCGGCCGCCGCGTCGACCGCCTGCGGCGCGGCCGACGCCCCGGTTGCGACCTCGAGCACGTCGTCGACGATGCGCTTCAGGCGCTCGACGTTGTCGGCCACCATGCGCGCGAGCTGCTGCTGTGCCGGCGCCAGCGCGTCCTCGCGCAACAGCGCGTTGGCCTGCGCGATCGCTGCCAGCGGGTTGCGGATCTCGTGCGCGATGCCCGCTGACACGCGCCCCATCGCGGCGAGCTTCTCCTGCCGCGTGCGCGCGAGCACGTTGCGCACGTCCTCGATGAACAGCACGCACAGGTCCTCGTGCGCCGGCGCCGCCGCCGCGTCGACCTCGTCCTCGCCCGCCACCGGGCGGCGCCGCGTGAAGCGCACGCGCAACCGCAGCGAACGACCGTGCCCGCCGCCGAAGTCCAGCCGCAGGTCCCGCCCGGCGTCGGGCCAGTGCCCGTCGCGGAAGGCGCGCTCGACCGCCTGCACCAGCGCCGCCCAGGCCGGCACGTCGTGCAACGCGAACGGCGCCGCAGGCGCCAGCCCTTCGCCCACCAGCAGCCGGCGCGCCGACGGGTTGGCGCTGCGCACGCGTGCGCGCCGGTCGAGCACGAGCACGCCCTCGCCCATCTCGTCGATCACCAGCCGGTTCAGCTGCGCCTGCTGGCGCGCGATCTCGAGGCTGCCTCGCGCGGTCAGTTCCTCGCGCGCCAGGCGCCCCGCCACCTCGCCGGCAATCAGCGTGACGATGAACAGGCCCGTGCCGGCCAGCCCCGCGGGCGTGATTGCACTGGCCGGGTCGGCGCCGGCGAGCACGAGTCGCCAGCCGTTGGCCAGCAGCAGCAGCGTCACCGCCGCCGCGGTGCCCAGTGCCGCCATGCGGCGGGTCAGCACGCCGGCCATCAGCACCGGCAGCACCAGCAGCGCGAAGTAGTTCAGGTTGGACGACGGCTCGAACAGGTACAGCGCCGAGAACACCAGCAGGTCGACACCGATCGTCGCCAGCCACGGCACCCGGCCCAGCCGCGCGGTCCCGGACGCATCGGCGCCGTCGTGCCGCGGCGGCCACCACCAGGTCGCCACCGCGGCCAGTGCGTAGGCGCCGCTCAGCGCCAGCGGCAGCGCCGCAGTGCGCAGCCCCAGCAGGTGGCCGGCCACCAGCGCCGCCGCCAGCGCGACCCCCAACGCCGCGCGCGCGGCGAGGAAGGTGCGGTAGATGCGCTGGAACGCGGTCGCCCCCTGCGTCGCGACGCGCCGCGCCTGTCGCGACAGGAAGCGGCTATCGGCGGCCTGCGCGTCCGCCCAGCCGGCGGCGAAACGCGACTCTGCGTCGTCGGCCGCCGGCGACGCGGTGTCGACGCCGAGCGCCGCGAACCACGAGGCGTCGAAGTCCTGCAGCGGCGCGCGGCGCTCGGCGCCGCGGCGATCGCCCCGGCGACGGTCGCCGCCGCGACGGCGGTCGCCGGGGCGGCGCTGCGGTGTCGGCGCGGCGACGTCGGGTTCAGGCATCGTCGCGCGGCCCGGCGTCGCGGTGCGCGGCACAGCAGTAGGTGCGCCCGCCGAGCAGCAGCGCCTCGCTGCGCGGCAGGTGCACGCCGCAGTGCGCGCACCGCGCCATGCCCTCGGGCGCGCCCCTGGCCGCACGACGCCCGCGCGGCGGCGTGTCGCGGCGCCGCCGACCGAACATCAGCCACAGCACCAGTGCGACGACGATCAGCACCACCAGGTACTTGGCCATCGCGTCATCCCCCGCGCTGCAGCAGCACTTCGATCACGAAGCGCGAACCGACGTAGGCCAGCACCAGCAGCAGCGCGCCGGCGTACAGCCAGCGCGTCGCGCGCCGGCCGCGCCAGCCCTGCAGGTGACGCCCGGTAATCAGCCCGGCCAGCGTCGCCCAGCCGAGCAGCGAAAACACCGTCTTGTGATCCCATCGCCACAGCCCCGGCGTGCCCAGCGACGCGACCATGCCCACCAGCAGCGCCGCGCTGAGCACGGCGAAGCCGGCGTCGACGAAGCGGAAAGTCAGCCGCTCGAGACGCAGCAGCGGCAACCCCAGCGGCCCGTGGCCCGGCACGGTCTTCATGCGCAGCCGGCGCTCGGCGGCGTCGAGCATCAGCGCATGCGCCACCGCCGCGCCGAACAGCCCGTAGGAGACGATGCCCAGCAGCCAATGCAGCGGCAGCCAGGCCGAGCCCGCGGAGGGCCGCATCTCGCCGGGAAACAGCGCGGCCATCGCCACCACCACCAGCGCCGACACGGCGAGCAGGCGGCGCACCCCCGGCAGCGGCAGCAGACGGCTCTCGACCTGGTGCACGCCGACGACCATCCACACCGTGGCCGACAGCGCCGGCGCGAAGCCGAAGCGCGCACCGACACCCGGCGCGCCGACGCCGGCGATGTCCACCACCAACGCCAGCGCGTGCAGCAGCCAGCCCACCGCCAGGCCCACGTTCGGCAGCCGCGGCGCCGCGCCCTGGGGCAGCAGCGCGAGCAGGTACGCGACCATCGCCGCGACCGCCGGCGCCCACGTCCAGACGTCGTCGGAGCCGGTGGACCCGAACGATAGAATCATCAGGTCAGTGTACTTTCGCGGCCCCGCGGCACCGTTCACGCCGCGCTCCCGGCCGCCGCCCCGCCCGATGGCCTCCGCCCTCACCGACCGCCTGTCGCGCCTGGTCAAGACGATGCGCGGCCAGGCGCGCATCACCGAAAGCAACGTGCAGGACATGCTGCGCGAGGTGCGCATGGCGCTGCTCGAGGCCGACGTCGCGCTGCCGGTGGTGCGCGACTTCATCGCGCGCGTCAGGGACAAGGCGCTCGGCCAGGAGGTGGTCGGCTCGCTGAACCCCGGCCAGGCGCTGGTGGGCATCGTGCACAAGGAACTCGCGCGCACGATGGGGGAGGTCGACGCGCAGGGCGCGCTGCGCCCCGGCGCCGACCTCAACCTCGCGGCGCAGCCGCCGGCGGTGATCCTGATGGCCGGCCTGCAGGGCGCCGGCAAGACCACGACCACCGCCAAGCTCGCCAAGCACCTGATCACCAAGCGCAAGAAGAAGGTGCTCACGGTGTCGGCCGACGTCTACCGCCCCGCGGCGATCGAGCAGCTGAAGACCGTCACGCAGCAGGCCGGTGCCGAGTGGTTCCCGTCGGCGCCCGAGCAGCGGCCGCGCGACATCGCACTGGCGGCGCTGGACCACGCACGCAGGCATTACCACGACGTGCTGCTCGTCGACACCGCCGGCCGGCTGGCGATCGACGAGGCGCTGATGGCCGAGATCCGCGAGCTCCATGCGGCGCTCAACCCGGTGGAGACACTGTTCGTCGTCGACGCGATGCAGGGCCAGGACGCCGTCAACACCGCCAAGGCGTTCAAGGAAGCGCTGCCGCTGACCGGCGTGATCCTGACCAAGCTCGACGGCGACTCGCGCGGCGGCGCCGCGCTGTCGGTGCGCCAGGTTACCGGCGCGCCGATCAAGTTCGCCGGCGTGAGCGAGAAGCTCGACGGCCTCGAGGTGTTCGACGCGGAGCGCCACGCCGGGCGCGTGCTGGGCATGGGCGACATCGTCGCGCTGGTCGAACAGGTGCAGCAGGGCGTCGACCTGAAGGCCGCCGAGAAGCTGGCCGCGAAGGTCAAGTCGGGCGACGGCTTCGACCTCGACGACTTCCTGCTGCAGCTGCAGCAGATGAAGAACATGGGCGGCCTGTCGGGCATGATCGACAAGCTGCCGACGCAGCTCACCGCCAAGGCCGGCGCCGTCGACATGGACCGCGCCGAGCGCGAGGTGCGACGCATGGAGGGCATCATCCACTCGATGACCCCGCTCGAGCGACGCAAGCCCGAGCTGATCAAGGCCAGCCGCAAGCGCCGCATCGCCACCGGCGCCGGCGTGCACGTGCAGGAAGTCAACCGCCTGCTCAACCAGTTCGGGCAGATGCAGGGGATGATGAAGAAGATGAAGGGCGGCGGGCTCGCGAAGATGCTCAAGCGCATGGGCGGCATGAAGGGCCCCGGCGGCCTGCTGCCGCCGGGCTTCGGCCGCTGACCACGGCTTGCGCGCCGGGCCGCCCAGTGGCGGCCTCTAATCCAGCAGCGCCTGTGCGAACTCGCGCGCGTCGAAGGTCTGCAGGTCCTCGAGCTTCTCGCCGACGCCGATGAAGTACACCGGCAACGGCCGGTGCGCCGCGTCGCGCTGCGCGCGCTCGCGCGACCACAGCGCGATCGCCGCCAGCACGCCGCCCTTGGCGGTGCCGTCGAGCTTGGTCACGACCAGTCCGGTGAGTTGCAGCGCGTCGTCGAACGCCTTGACCTGCGCCAGCGCGTTCTGCCCGGTGTTGCCGTCGACGATCAGCAGCACCTCGTGCGGTGCACCGGCCTGCGCCTTGCCGATCGTGCGCCGGATCTTCTTGAGCTCCTCCATCAGGTGCAGCTGCGTCGGCAGACGCCCGGCGGTGTCGGCGATGACCACGTCGCAGCCGCGCGAGCGGCCGGCGACGACCGCGTCGTACGTCACCGCCGCCGGATCGCCCCCGGCCTGCGCGACGATCTCGACGCGGTTGCGGTCGGCCCACACGGCGAGCTGCTCGCGCGCCGCGGCGCGAAACGTGTCGGCGGCCGCCAGCAGCACCTTCTGCTCGGCGTCGGCGAGGTGCCGCGTGAGCTTGCCGATGCTCGTCGTCTTGCCGGCACCGTTGACGCCGACGACCATGATCACCGTCGGCGTCGCGTCGGCGCCCTCGCCACCGATGACCAGCGGCCTCTGCAGCGGCGCGAGCAACTCGGAGACCGCATCGACGAGCAGCGCCTTGACCTGCTGCGGGTCGGTGGCCTTGGCGTCCTTCACGCGACGCCTGAGGTCGGCGAGCAGGTACTCGGTGGCCTTGATCCCGGCGTCGGCCATCAGCAGCGCAGCCTCGAGCTCCTCATACAGCGCGTCGTCGATGCGCGTGCCGGTGAACACCTGCGTGATGCTGCTGCCGGTCTTGCGCAGGCCGGCGCGCAGGCGGTCGAGCCAGCCGGCACGCGGTGCGGACGCGGCAGGCGCGGCGGCAGGCTCGGCGGCAGGCACCGCACCGCCGGACGGCGGCGGCGCAGCGACGTCCACCGGCGCAGCCGCTGCATTCGCGGTGGCGGTCGGCACGGCCGCAGCGGCGGTCTCGGGCGCAGCCGGCGGCGGCGCCTTCTTGCGAAAGAAGCTGAACATCGAGGGATCCGGAAGGGTCGGAAGCCGGCTGCGGGGCCGCCGCTATAATGCGCCGCTCAGGCGCTTTAGCTCAGTCGGTTAGAGCGACGGAATCATAATCCGCAGGTCCGGGGTTCGAGTCCCTGAAGCGCCACCAGACCCCTGCCGAAGCCCCGCCGGTCGCCGCACCGCGGGGCTTCTTCGCTTTCGGTGGCAGCATCGCGCCCATGACCACGGCCGGCGCGCCCCGCTGGGAGCACTTCGAGCACGACGCCGACGTCGGCGTGCGCGGCCTGGGCACGACCGAGGCGCAGGCCTTCGAGCAGGCGGCGGTGGCGCTGACGGCGGTGATCACCGACCCGGCACGCGTCGCGCCGCACGAGTCGGTGCCGATCACCTGCGAAGCCGCCGACCACGAACTGCTGCTCGCGCAGTGGCTCAACGCGCTGATCTACGAGATGGCGGTGCGTCGCATGCTGTTCTCGCGCTTCGATGTGCGGCTCGACGACGGTCGCCTGCACGCGCGGGCGCACGGCGAGCCGGTCGACGTCGCGCGTCACCGCCCGGCCGTCGAGGTCAAGGGCGCCACCTACACGGCACTGCGGGTCGCGCGCACCGCCGACGGTGGCTGGCTGGCGCAGACCGTGGTCGACGTCTGAGGAACGCAGCGTGGACACCACCGACCTGATCCGCCACGGCGAGTGCGACTGGGAGGTCCCGGCGCACGGGCCGATGCGCGTGCCGGTGCGCATCTTCGCCGACGAGGCGCTCGTGCGCGCGATGGACGACAAGGTGCGCGAGCAGGCGATGAACGTCGCGACGCTGCCGGGCATCGTCGGCGCGTCCCACGTGATGCCCGATGCGCACTGGGGCTACGGCTTTCCGATCGGCGGTGTCGCCGCCTTCGACGCCGACGCCGGCGGCGTGGTCTGCGCCGGCGGGGTCGGCTTCGACGTGTCGTGCGGCGTGCGCTGCCTGCACACCGGCCTGGCGCGCGCCGACGTGACGGCGGTGCAGGCGAGGCTGGCCGATGCGCTGTACGCCGGCATCCCCGCGGGCGTCGGCAGCACCGGTGCGATCCGGCTGAACGCGCAGCAGATGGACGAGATGCTCGCCGGCGGCGCGCGGTGGGCCGTCGACCGTGGCTGGGGCTCGCCGGCCGACCTCGAGCGCGTCGAGGAGCGCGGCCACATGCTGCACGCGAAGCCCGGCGAGGTGTCCGATCGGGCCAAGCGGCGCCAGCGCGACGAGATGGGCACGCTGGGCAGCGGCAACCACTACCTCGAGGTGCAGGAGGTCACCGACGTGCACGACGAGGCGATCGCCGCGGCGTTCGGGCTGAAGCGCGGTGATGTCGTCGTGATGATCCACTGCGGCTCGCGCGGACTCGGGCACCAGATCGGCACCGAGTTCCTGCGTCGCATGGTCGAGGACGCGCCGGCACACGGCTTGGTGCTGCCCGACCGCGAACTGGCCTGCGCGCCGCTGACGTCCGGCCTCGGCCGCGCCTACCTGGGCGCGATGCGCGCCGCGATCAACTGCGCGCTGGCCAACCGCCAGATCCTGACCCACCTCGTGCGCGAGGTCTTCGCCGCCGTGCTGCCGCGGGCGCGGATGCCGGTGCTCTACGACGTTTCGCACAACACCTGCAAGCTCGAGTGCCACCGCGTCGACGGCCGCTGGCGCGAGCTGTACGTGCATCGCAAGGGCGCCACGCGCGCGTTCGGTCCGGGCCACCCCGACCTGCCGCCGGCGCTGCGTGACGCCGGCCAGCCGGTGCTGATCGGCGGCTCGATGGGCACCGCGTCGTACGTGCTCGCCGGCACCACGGCATCGGAGTCGCTCGCGTTCTCGTCGGCCTGCCACGGCGCCGGGCGCGCGATGAGCCGGCAGCAGGCGCTCAAGCGCTGGCACGGGCGTCAGGTCGTCGACGCACTGGCCGCGCGCGGCATCCTGATCCGCAGCCCGTCGTCGCGCGGCATCGCCGAGGAGGCCCCCGGCGCGTACAAGGACGTCGCCGCGGTCGTCGACGCCGCCGACCGCGCCGGACTGGCGCGCAAGGTGGCCCGCGTCGAGCCCCTGGTGTGCGTCAAGGGCTGAGCGCCGCGGCTCACGACCTGCCTGCGCAGGTCGGGACGGCGCGAAGGGGCCGAGCTGTGCGAGGCCGCGGCCTGCAAGGCTGAGCGCCGCGGCTCACGACCTGCCTGCGCAGGCCGGGACGGCGCGAAGGGGCCGAGCTGTACGAGACCGAACGCGGCATCAAGCCGCATCCGACCGCGCCGATAGAATCGGCGCTCCCCGTCGCGGCGCCGCCGTCGTGCGCCGCCGCCCTGCCCTCCACAGCCCCTGGATCTACACCATGCCCCGCTGTGTTCTGCTCGCGGCCGCGATCGCGCTGGCCTCCGCGCTGCCGGCCGCCGCCCAGGTCAAGCGCGACTTCCCGGCCACCGCGCTGCGCGGCGAGGTCGAGTTCGTGCAGCCGCCCGACCTGCGGCTCAACGGCCAGCCCGCGCGGCTCGCGCCCGGCGCGCGCATCCGCGGCGAGAACAACATGCTGCAGACGCCCGGCTCGCTGGCCGGGCAGAAGCGCAGCGTGCACTACACGATCGAGGCCACCACCGGGATGCTGATGGACGTGTGGCTTCTGCGCGCCGACGAACTCGCCAACAAGCCGTGGCCGACCTCGGTGCAGCAGGCACGTGCGTGGCAGTTCGACCGCGCTGGCCAGAAGTGGGTCAAGCCATGAGCGCCGTCGGCAGCGGCGCCAAGAAGGTGTACATCCGCACCTTCGGCTGCCAGATGAACGAGTACGACTCGGACAAGATGGCCGACGTGCTGCGCGCCGCCGAGGGCTACGAGCCGACCACCGACCCCGAGCAGGCCGACCTGATCCTCTTCAACACCTGCTCGGTGCGCGAAAAGGCGCAGGAGAAGGTGTTCAGCGACCTCGGCCGCGTCAAGCACCTGAAGCGCAAGGGTGTGCTGATCGGCGTCGGCGGCTGCGTCGCCAGCCAGGAAGGCGCGGCGATCGTGCAGCGTGCGCCGTACGTCGACCTGGTGTTCGGCCCGCAGACCCTGCACCGCCTGCCGCAGATGATCGACGCGAGGCAGCGCCAGCAGCGTGCGCAGGTCGACATCAGCTTCCCCGAGATCGAGAAGTTCGATCACCTGCCGCCGGCGCGCGTCGAGGGCGCCAGCGCCTTCGTCTCGATCATGGAAGGTTGCAGTAAGTACTGCTCGTACTGCGTCGTGCCCTACACGCGCGGCGAGGAGGTCAGCCGCCCGTTCGACGACGTGCTCACCGAGGTCGCCGGGCTGGCCGACCAGGGCGTCAAGGAAGTCACGCTGCTGGGGCAGAACGTCAACGCGTATCGCGGCGCGATGGGCGGCACGGCGGAAATCGCCGACTTCGCGCTGCTGCTGGAGTACGTGGCCGAGATCCCCGGCATCGAGCGCATCCGCTACACCACCAGCCACCCGAACGAGTTCACGCAGCGGCTGATCGACGTCTACGCCCGGCTGCCGCAGCTGGTGAGCCACCTGCACCTGCCGGTGCAGCACGGCAGCGACCGCATCCTGATGGCGATGAAGCGCGGCTACACCACGCTCGAATACAAGAGCACGGTGCGCCGGCTGCGCGCGGTGCGCCCGCAGCTCAGCCTGAGCAGCGACTTCATCGTCGGCTTCCCCGGCGAGACCGACGACGACTTCGACCGCCTGATGCGACTCGTCGACGAGGTCGGCTACGACGCCAGCTTCAGCTTCGTGTTCAGCCCGCGCCCCGGCACGCCGGCGTCCAGCCTGGCCGACGACACGCCGCACGAGGTCAAGCTGCGGCGGCTGCAGCGGCTGCAGGCCGCGCTCGAGGCGAACGTGCGCCGCATCAGCGACAGCCGGGTCGGCACGGTGCAGCGCATCCTCGTCGAGGGCCCGTCGAAGAAGGACCCCGCCGAGCTGATGGGGCGCACTGAGTGCAACCGCATCGTCAACTTCGACGCCGGCCCGCTGGCGCGCCGGCTGGTCGGCCGCATGGTCGACGTGGCGATCACGCAGTCGCTGCCGCACTCGCTGCGCGGCGAGGTGGTCGTGCACGACGAGCGGCCGCAGGCCGGCTGAGCCGCAGGACCGCGACGGTCAGGGTCGGCGCACGAAGCCGGCCCACCACAGCGCCAGCGCGCAGGCCAGCACCATCAACGCGTAGGTGGCCATGCGTCCGTCGCGGCCGAACGCGACGAGCCCGCCGACCAGCACCAGCGCGCCGGCCGAACAGGCCCAGACCGCCAGTCGCCGCGCGCCGGCGGCGGCCAGTTCACGCCGCCACAGCAGCTTGGCCGCCACGGTGCTGACCCCGCCGACGAACAGCGCCGGCGCGAAGAAGTTCAGCAGGTGCCACAAGCTGTCGATCGGGCCCATCGGAAGGCGAATGCAGGGTCGGGCGCGGCGCGCCGGGTGACCGGGAAAGTTGACATCGGTCAAGCCCGACGGAGGTCGGCGTCGGGCACCATCGGGCCGGTCCTCGAGCGGACTCGAAGCATCGAATCTTACAATTCACACATGAGCGTCATCGCGCTGGGCCTGAACCACACGACCGCGCCGCTGGACCTGCGCGGCCGGCTGGCGTTCGCCCCCGACCAGCTGCCGCCGGCGCTGCGCGGCCTGCGCGAACGCCTGCAGCGTGCGACGCCCGAGGCCGCGCTGGTGTCGACGTGCAACCGCACCGAGCTGTACGTGGCCGCGCGCCCCGACGCGGTGCGCGACTTGGTGCCCCCGGCACTCGACTGGCTGGCCGAGCGCGGCGGGGTCAGCGCCGCGCACCTGCAGTCGCACAGCTACGTGATGGAGGACCGCGCCGCGGCACGGCACGCGTTCCGCGTCGCCGCAGGGCTGGACTCGATGGTGCTCGGCGAGCCGCAGATCCTCGGCCAGATGAAGCAGGCGCTGCGCGGCGCCGACGAGGCCGGCACGCTGGGCACCACGCTGCACCAGCTGTTCCAGCGTTCGTTCTCGGTGGCCAAGGAGGTGCGCACCTCCACCGAGATCGGTGCACACTCGATCAGCATGGCCGCCGCCGCGGTGCGGCTGGCGTCGCAGCTGTTCGAGGACCTGCACAGCGTGAAGGTGCTGTTCGTCGGCGCCGGCGAGATGATCGAGCTCGTGGCCACGCACTTCGCGGCGCGCGAACCGAAGCTGATGGCGCTGGCCAACCGCACGCTCGAGCGCGGCGAGAAGCTGGCCAGCCGTTTCGGCGCGCAGGCGTTGCGCCTGGCCGACCTGCCCGAGCGGCTGCACGAGTTCGACGCCGTCGTTTCGTGCACGGCGAGCACGCTGCCGATCATCGGGCTGGGCGCCGTCGAGCGCGCGCTGAAGGCACGCCGCCACCGCCCGATGTTCATGGTCGACCTGGCGGTGCCGCGCGACATCGAGCCCGAGGTCGCGCGCCTGTCCGACGTCTACCTGTACACGGTCGACGACCTGTCGTCGATCGTCGCCACCGCAGGCGAGAAGCGCCAGGCCGCGGTCGAGCAGGCCGAGGCCATCATCGACGCCGGGGTGCAGAGCTTCGCGCACTGGCTCGACCAGCGCGCCAGCGTGCCGCTGATCCAGGCCATCAACCGTCAGGCCGACGACTGGCGCGAACTCGAGATCGCGCGTGCGCGCCGGCTGCTGGCGCGCGGCGAGAGCGTCGACGCGGTGCTCGACGCGCTGTCGCGCGGCATCACGCACAAGCTGCTGCACGGCGCGTACGCCGAACTGCACGGGGCCGACGTCGAGCAGCGCGCGCAGGTGGCCGACACGGTGTCGCGGCTGTTCCTGCGCCACCACAGCCGCCACCCCGACGACGCCGGCCGCTAGCGGCCCGACCCACCTGTCGCGCGGCCGCCGGGCCGTGCGCCGCCCCGGCACGCCCGACCACCGATGACCCCGCACCTGCGCCAGCAGTTCGACCGACTCGCGATGCGGCTGGCCGAACTCGACGCGAGCCTCGCCGACCCCGCGGTGACCACCGACGTGGCGCGGCTGCGCGCCCTCGGCCGCGAGCAGGCCGAGGCCGCCGACGTGGTGGCGCGCTACCGTGCCTACGGGCAGCGCGAGCGCGACCTCGCCGGCGCACGCGAACTGCTCGCGCAGTCCGCCGGCGATCCGGAGATGGTGGCGCTGGCGCGCGACGAGGTCGCGCAGGCCGAGGCCGACCTCGAGCGCCTGCTCGCCGAACTGCAGGCCGCACTGCTGCCGAAGGACCCCGACGACGCGCGCAACGCCTTCGTCGAGATCCGCGCCGGCACCGGCGGCGACGAGTCGGCGCTGTTTGCCGGCGACCTCGCACGCATGTACGTGCGCTTCTGTGAGCGCCGCGGCTGGCGCACCGAAGTGATGAGCGACAGCCCGTCCGAACTCGGCGGTCACAAGGAACTGGTGCTGCGCGTCGAAGGTGACGGCGCCTACGGGGCGCTGCGCTTCGAGTCGGGTGGACACCGGGTGCAGCGCGTGCCGGCCACCGAGAGCCAGGGCCGCATCCACACCAGCGCCTGCACGGTGGCCGTGCTGCCCGAACCCGACGCCGCCGAGGAGGTGCGCATCGACCCGTCCGAGCTGCGCATCGACACGTTCCGCGCCAGCGGCGCCGGTGGTCAGCACGTCAACAAGACCGACAGCGCCATCCGCATCACGCACCTGCCCACCGGCATCGTCGCCGAGTGCCAGGACGATCGCAGCCAGCACCGCAACAAGGCCAAGGCGATGGCGGTGCTCGCCGCGCGGCTGCGCGACCGCGAGCGCGCCGAGCGCGAAGCCAAGGAGGCCGCCACGCGCAAGAGCCTGGTCGGCAGCGGCGACCGCAGCGACCGCATCCGCACCTACAACTTCCCGCAGGGACGGCTGACCGACCACCGGATCAACCTGACGCTGTACCGACTCGGCGCGGTGATGGACGGCGACCTCGACGACGTGGTCGCCGCGCTGCGGGCCGCGCGTGCAGCCGAGCAGCTGGCCGCGCTCGAGGCGGGCGTGCGCGGCTGAGGCGGCCGGTGCGTCGCCGACCGGGCCCGCCGGGCCGCATCCAGCCGCGCGTCCCGCAGCGGGCAGTGCACGAGGCCGCCCGATGAACGAGTCTTGGCTCACTGTCGCCGACGCACTGCGCGAGGCGCGCGACCTCGGCGTCGACCGGCTCGACGCGCAGCTGCTGGTCGCGCACCACCTGCGGCGCCCGCGCACCTGGGTGCTGGCGCACGACGACGCGGCGATCGGCGCGCCGGCGGTCGCCGCGCTGCGCGCCGACCTGCAGCGCCGCGCCGACGGCACGCCGCTGGCCTACCTCACCGGCGAGCGCGAGTTCCACGGCCTGATGCTGCGCGTCACGCCGGCGGTGCTCGACCCCCGGCCCGACACCGAGACGCTGGTCGACTGGGCGCTCGAACTGCTGGCCGGCGAGCTCGCCGCGCTGCCAGCGCCGCAGGTGGTCGACCTCGGCACCGGCAGCGGCGCGATCGCGCTGGCCGTCGCGCACCGCTGCCGGCGTGCGGTGGTGCGCGCGGTCGACCTCAGCGACGACGCGCTCGCCGTCGCCCGTGCCAATGGGGAACGGCTGGCGCTGCCGGTGCAGTGGTTGGCGGGAGACTGGTGGCGGGCCCTGCCGCCGCCGCCCGTGCACCTGGCGCTGTCGAACCCGCCCTACATCGCCGCCGACGACGCGCACCTCGACGCGCTGCGTCACGAGCCGCGCCACGCGCTGACGCCGGGCGGCGACGGGATGGGCGCGATCGCCGCGATCGTGGCCGGAGCGGGTTCGCACCTCGAGCCGGGCGGCTGGCTGCTGATCGAACACGGGTTCGACCAGGGCGAGGCGGTGCGCCGGCTGCTGGACGCCGCCGGCTTCGACGCGGTCGCGACCCGGCGCGACCTGGCCGGACACGAGCGCTGCAGCGGCGGGCGCCGCGCCGGCGTGCCAGTCGGCGGGCGCGACAGTGCGAATTCCGCACCTGCCGGCGGGCCGTGACCGCGGGGGTGTGCACGTGCCGGCCGCAGGCGTACATTGGCAGCGCGGGAATCCGAAGACCCTGTGGATGTGCCGCCTGCCCGCGGCGGTCGAGGAGTCGACGATGAAGCCACGCACGATGCCGGTGTCGCGGTTGGCGTGTTCGCTCTGGGCGTTGCTGGCCGGCACGGCGGTGGCGCAGGACGGCCTGCGGGCGCCCGAGGAGACCCCCTGGCCGCGCTGGCAGGCGCGTGTCGGCCTGCTGGGCGAGCCGCTGCGGCCCGGTACCCCCGCGTCGTCCGACGGCGCCACCCGGTCGCATGGTGCCCAGGTGTTCGGCGACTACTACGTGTTCGACCTGGCATCGACCCCGTTCGGCCTGGCCGGCGGCTTGCGTGCGACCAGCGGGCTGACCGTCGGCGCACGCGGGCTGGCCACCGGCATGCCGCCGCTGGCCGGTGGCCAGGGCCTGGCCTGGCGCACCGCGCGCCTGCCGACCCAGCCGCACCTCGACGCCGACACCGCCTCGCTGCCCTACGTCGGGCTGGGCTTCACCGGGCTGTCGCGCCGCGGCGGCTGGGGTGTCAGCGCCGACATCGGGCTGGCGGGCTACGCCACGAGCGGCGACGGCCTGCGGCTGAACGCCGCGCGTGCCGAGGCCTCGACGGTCGACGAAGTGCTGCGCGACCTGCGCCTGACGCCGGTGCTGCAACTGGGCGTGTCGTACTCGTTCTGATCGGACGGCGACCGCTCCGGCGCGGCGTCATGGGCTTGACCGAGGTGCGCGGCAGTCACCCCGCTTCGCGTATACAGTCTGGGACGTGTCCGAACTGTGAAGCAACAACCATGAGCGACGTCCAGCAGCGCATCGACGAGATCGTCAAGTCCCACCGCGTGGTGCTCTTCATGAAAGGCACGGCGCAGTTCCCGATGTGCGGCTTCTCGGGCCGCGCGGTGCAGATCCTCAACGCCTGCGGGGTCGACGACCTCGCCACCGTCAACGTGCTCGATGACGAGTCGATCCGCCAGGGCATCAAGGAGTACGCCAACTGGCCGACGATCCCGCAGCTGTACGTCAACGGCGAGTTCGTCGGCGGCTCGGACATCATGATGGAGATGTACCAGAGCGGCGAGTTGCAGCAGGTGCTGGGCAAGGCCGCCTGATGTCGGGCGCGGCGCGGCTGGTCGTCGGCCTGACCGGCGCCAGCGGCGCCGTCTACGGCGTGCGCCTGGTCGAGCGCGCGCGGCGGCTGGGCGTGCAGACGCACCTGGTCGCGACGCCGGCCGGGGTGCTCAACGCGCATCACGAGCTGGGGCTGGACCGCAAGTCGCTCGAGGCGCTGGCCGACCAGGCGCACAGCCCCGCCGACGTCGGCGCGTGCATCGCCAGCGGGTCGTTCGCCACCGCGGCGATGATCGTCGCGCCCTGCTCGATGAAGACCCTGGCGGCGATCGCGCACGGCCTGGGCGACAACCTGCTCACGCGTGCCGCCGACGTCACGCTCAAGGAGCGGCGCCGGCTGGTGCTGCTGGTACGCGAGACGCCGTTCAACCTGGCGCACCTGCGCAACATGACCGCGGTGACCGAGATGGGCGGCATCGTGTTCCCGCCGCTGCCGGCCTTCTACCACCGCCCGCGCAGCATCGACGAGTTGGTCGACGAGACCGTCGAGCGCGTCCTCTCGCTGGTCGGCGTCGCCGCCGCGGCGCCGCGCGAGTGGCGCGGGCTGTAGCCGCGCGCGCCGTCACTCAGGCCGGCGGCAGCCAGCGCTGGCGTGCGGCGAACACCGCGTTCGGGTACTCGGCGCGCCCGCGACTGCCGTTGTAGCGGCCCAGTGCCATGAACAGGTCGCCGCGCTCGCGGTCGAGGTAGTGGCGCAGGATCACGCAGCCGAAGCGCAGGTTGGTCTGCAGGTGGAACAGGCGCGAGACATCGCCGTCGCCGATCAGTCGCGCCCAGAACGGCATCACCTGCATGTAGCCGCGCGCACCGACGCGGCTGATCGCGTACTTGCGAAATCCGCTCTCGACCTGGATCAGCCCGAGCACCAGCGAGGTCTCGAGACCGGCGCGGCGACTCTCGTACCACAACGTCTCGAGAAAGTCGATGCGCGCGTGGCGATCGGTCTTGCGGCGCCTGAGCCGCTCGCTCATCTCGCCGAGCCAGCGCAGGTAGGCCAGACGCTGTTCGATGCCGTCGAAGCTCGGGCGCGGCGGCGCCGACTCGCCGACGGCCGCCGACAGCGCCGAACGCACCGCGTCGGCCAGCGGCTCCTCGACCTGGCCACCCGCGCGCGGCGCACCCAGCGGCACGGCCAGCGCGGCTGCCACCAGCGCGCGGCGCCTCACGCCCGCAGCCGGCCCTTCACGAAGGCCGCGATCCCGCCGACGGCGACGCGCGTGGGCTGCGCGTCGCGGCGCCCCTGATACTCGAATTGCCCTTCCTTCAGCCCGCGGTCCGAGACGACGACCCGATGCGGAACGCCGATCAGTTCCCAGTCGGCGAACATCGCCCCCGGGCGCTCCCCGCGGTCGTCGAGCATCACGTCGACGCCGATGGCGGCGAGCTCGTCGTGCAGCCGCTCGGCGGCGGCGCGCACGTCGGTGCTGCGGTCGAGGCCGATCGGGCAGATCACCACCGTGAACGGCGCGATCGCGTCGGGCCAGACGATGCCGCGGTCGTCGTGCCCCTGCTCGATGGCCGCAGCGACGATGCGCGTGATGCCGATGCCGTAGCAGCCCATCTGCATCAGCTGCGGCTTGCCGGCCTCGTCGAGGTAGGTCGCGCCCATCGCCGCGCTGTACTTGGTGCCGAGGTAGAACACGTGGCCGACCTCGATGCCGCGCTGGATCGCCAGCGTGCCCTTGCCGTCGGGCGATGGGTCGCCCTCGACGACGTTGCGCAGGTCGGCCACCAGGTCGGGCTCGGGCAGGTCGCGTCCCCAGTTGACGCCGGTGTAGTGGAAGTCGGCTTCGTTGGCGCCGCACACGAAGTCCGACATGTTCGCCACCGTGCGGTCGGCGATCACCTTGACCGGCCTGATGGTGCCGATCGGACCGAGGTAGCCGGGCTCTGTGCCGAAGTGGTCGACGATCTCTGCGACGGTCGCGAAGCGGAAGCCGCCCTTGAGTGCCTCGACCTTGCCGGCCTTCACCTCGTTGAGCTGGTGGTCGCCGCGCACCAGCAGCAGCCAGATCGTCGTCGCGACGACGTCGCCGGCGTCGTCGCGCTGGTCGGTGGCGAGCACCAGCGACTTGACGGTGCGCGACAGCGGCAGCCCGAGCAGGTCGGCGACGTCCTCGCAGGTGCTGCGGTCGGGCGTGGGCGTCTTCGCCAGCATCTCGCCGGGCGCGGCGCGCTGCGCGATCAGCGGCAGCGCCTCGGCGAGTTCGATGTTGGCCGCGTAGTCGCTGCCGGGGCAGTACACCAGTGCGTCCTCGCCGGTGTCGGCGATGACCTGGAACTCGTGCGACAGGTCGCCACCGATCGCGCCGGTGTCGGCGGCCACGGCACGGTACGTCAGACCGATGCGGTCGAAGATCGCGCAGTAGGCCTTGTACATCGCGTCATAGCTCTTCGCGGCGGCGGCGGCGTCGCGGTCGAACGAGTACGCGTCCTTCATCGTGAACTCGCGCCCGCGCATCACGCCGAAGCGCGGCCGGCGCTCGTCGCGGAACTTGGTCTGGATGTGATAGAAGTTCTTGGGCAGTTGCTTGTAGCTGCGCAACTCCTGCCGCGCGATGTCGGTGATGACCTCCTCGCTGGTCGGCTGCACGACGAAGTCGCGGCCGTGGCGGTCCTTCAGGCGCAGCAACTCGGGGCCCATCTTGTCGAAGCGCCCGGTCTCCTGCCACAGCTCGGCGGGCTGCACCACCGGCATCAGCAGCTCGATCGCGCCGGCGCGGTTCATCTCCTCGCGCACGACCGCCTCGATCTTGCGGATCACGCGCAGGCCCATCGGCATGTAGTTGTAGATGCCGGCGCCGAGGCGCTTGATCAGGCCGGCGCGCATCATCAGTTTGTGACTGACGACCTCGGCGTCGGCCGGCGCCTCCTTGAGCGTGGCGATGAAGAACTGGCTGGCTTTCATGGGTGGGGCGTGGGCCGGCAGCGTGCGGCCTCGAAGGCAGCGACACCCATGCGGGTTAGCGAGGAATCGCAGGCTGCACCGGGCCGGTGCAATAATGATTTCAATTCAGAAATTGGGGTTTGATTATGCTCGACCGGGAAGGCTTCAGGCCCAACGTCGGCATCATCCTGCTCAACTCGCGCAACCAGGTGTTCTGGGGCAAGCGACTGCGCACCCATTCGTGGCAGTTCCCACAGGGCGGCATCAAGCACGGCGAGACTCCCGAGCAGGCGATGTACCGCGAGCTGCACGAGGAAGTGGGCTTGCGACCCGAACACGTGAAGATCATCGCGCGCACGCGCGACTGGCTGCGTTACGAGGTGCCCGAGCACTACATCCGCCGCGAGGCCCGGGGCCACTACCGCGGCCAGAAGCAGATCTGGTTCCTGCTGCGGCTCGTCGGGCGCGACAGCGACATGAACCTGCGTGCCACCGATCACCCGGAGTTCGACGCCTGGCGCTGGAACGACTACTGGGTGCCGCTTGACGTGGTTATCGAATTCAAACGCGACGTCTACCAGATGGCGCTGACCGAACTCGCGCGCTACCTGCCGCGGCCGAACCTGCACAACCGCTACCTGCGCTCGGGGATGCGCGCACAGCGCCAGGGCGGCGACGAGAGCCTGCGCCCCGCGGCCGCGCCGCCTCCGGCCGGCGGCGGCTGAGACGCCGGCGGCTCAGGTCAGGACCAGGTTGGTCCGGTGCACCAGTTCACTCTCGTAGCTGTAGCCCAGCGCCGCCTCGATCTGTGACGACGGCCGGCGCATGATCAGCCGCGCCTCCGCGCTCGAGTAGTTCGTCAGCCCGCGCGCGATCTCGCGCCCGCAGGCGTCGCACACCGCGATGACGTCGCCACGGTGGAAGTCGCCGCGCACGTCGACCACGCCGATCGGCAGCAGGCTCTTGCCTTCCTCGCGCAGCTTGCGCACTGCGCCGTCGTCGACGGTCACCGCGCCATGCAGTTGCAGGTGGTCGACCATCCACTGCTTGCGCGCCGCGTACTTCGGTGTGCCGGCGACCAGCGCCGTGCCGATGGCTTCGCCGGCGGCCAGGCGCAGCAGCACGTCGGCCTCGCGCCCCCAGGCGATCACCGTGCTCGCGCCGCTGCCAGCCGCTCGCTTGGCCGCAAGCACCTTGGTCAGCATGCCGCCGCGGCCGATCGCACTGCCGGCGCCACCGGCCATGCGCTCGAGTTCGGGGTCGCCGGCGCGGGCCTCGTCGACGAAGCGCGCAGCGGGGTCCTTGCGCGGATCGGCCGAGTACAGCCCTCGCTGGTCGGTGAGGATCACCAGTGCGTCGGCCTCGATCAGGTTGGCCACCAGCGCGCCGAGGGTGTCATTGTCGCCGAACTTGATCTCGTCGGTGACCACGGTGTCGTTCTCGTTGATCACCGGAATCACCTTCAGCTCGAGCAGCTTCAGCAGCGTCGAGCGCGCGTTCAGGTAACGCTCGCGGTCCGACAGGTCGGCGTGCGTCAGCAGCACCTGCGCGCTGCCCATCCCGTGCTCGCGCAGGTGCGTCTCGTACATCTGCGCCAGGCCCATCTGGCCGACGGCGGCGGCGGCCTGCAGTTCGTGCAGTTCCTTCGGGCGCACGCGCCAGCCCAAGCGCTTCATGCCCTCGGCGATCGCGCCGCTGGAGACGATCACCACCTCGCGGCCCTGCGCCGCCAACGCCGCCAGCTGGCGGCACCAGTTGCCGATCGCGTGCGCGTCGACGCCACGCCCCTCGTTGGTCACCAGGCTCGAGCCGACCTTGACGACGATCCGCCGTGCGTGCTTCAGCACATCAGCCATCGCGCGCCTCCGCCGGCGGCGCGTCGAAGCGCGGATCGCGCTGCTCGGTGTCGTGAGACCGCTGCGCCGCCACGTGGTCGTAGACCGCGTGCACCAACGGCTCCAGCCCGTCGCGCGCGAGCGCCGAGATCGCGAACAGCGGTCCCTTCCAGCGCAGCCGACGCTTGAAGTCCTTCACGCGCTGCTCGCGCTCGTCCTCGGGCACCATGTCCAACTTGGTCAGCACGATCCAGCGAGGCTTCGCGGCCAGCGCCTTGTCGTACTTCTTCAGCTCGGCGACGATCGCGCGCGCCTGCGCGACCGGGTCGACGCCGGGGTCGAATGGCGCGATGTCGACCAGGTGCAGCAGCAGCCGGGTGCGCTGCAGGTGGCGCAGGAACTGGTGTCCCAGTCCGGCGCCCTCGCTGGCGCCCTCGATCAGACCGGGAATGTCGGCGACGACGAAGCTGCGCTCCGGGCCGACGCGCACCACGCCCAGGTTCGGGTGCAGCGTCGTGAACGGGTAGTCGGCGATCCTCGGCCGCGCGTTCGAGATCGCGGCGATCAGCGTCGACTTGCCGGCGTTGGGCATGCCCAGCAACCCGACGTCGGCGAGCACGCGCAGCTCGAGCCTGAGCCTGCGCGTCTCGCCGGGCCAGCCGGGGGTCTTCTGCCGCGGCGCGCGGTTGGTGCTGCTCTTGAAGTGCAGGTTGCCGAAGCCGCCGTCGCCGCCCTTGGCCAGCAGCACCTTCTCGCCCGGCACCAGCAGCTCGGCGATGAGCTCGCCGCTGTCGAGGTCGGTGACGATGGTGCCCACCGGCATGCGCAGCACGACATCGTCGCCGGCGGCGCCGAACTGGTCCGAGCCACGACCGGGTTCGCCGTTGCGCGCCTCGTGCCGCCGGGCGTAGCGGAAGTCGATCAGCGTGTTCAGGTTGCGGTCGGCCACTGCCCACACGCTGCCGCCGCGCCCGCCGTCGCCGCCGTTGGGCCCGCCGAACGGGATGAACTTCTCGCGCCGGAAGCTCACGCAGCCGGCGCCGCCGTGACCGGCGGCGACATCGATGGTGGCTTCGTCGACGAACTTCATGGGCGGACGGTGATGGTAGCGAAGCGCAGAAAACAAGAAGCCCCGGCGGGCCGGGGCTTCACGGGCCGCGCTGGCGCCGGGGTCAGGCCGGGACGACGCTGACCGTCTGGCGGTTGTTCGGGCCCTTGACGGCGAATGACACATGCCCGTCTACGAGCGCGAACAGCGTGTGGTCGCGCCCCATGCCGACGTTGTCGCCGGCGTGGAACCTGGTGCCGCGCTGGCGCACGATGATCGAGCCCGCAGGCACGCTCTGGCCTCCGAACACCTTCACGCCGAGCATCTTCGGCTTCGAATCGCGGCCGTTACGGGTCGATCCGCCACCCTTCTTCTGTGCCATGGTTCAAAACTCCGGTTCAGGCGCCGACCGTGCCGATCTGCAGTTCGGTATAGGCCTGACGATGGCCTTGCCGCTTCTGGTAGTGCTTGCGCCGGCGCATCTTGAAGATGCGCACCTTGTCGTGCTTGCCGTGCGCGAGCACGGTGGCCTTCACGCTGGCGCCGTTCACCAGGGGGGTGCCGACGGTGAGCTCGGCGCCGTTGCCGACGGCGAGCACCTGGTCGATCACGATCTCCTGGCCCACGTCCGCAGCAATCTGTTCTACCTTGATCTTGTCGCCGGCAGCGACCTTGTACTGCTTGCCGCCGGTTTTTATGACCGCGTACATACTGGACCTTTCGTGAATCTTGGCGCCACCGGCCGCAATCCGCCGGCGACGCCGCCGCTGATCGCCGCACCGGGGCGAAGCGCCCGTCCCGACGAAACCGGGCATTGTAGCCGAAGCCGGGCCCGCTGACCGATCGCCGGGGCACGCCGCCTGCGGTGCCCGCGCACCCGGGCAGGCGGACCACTCGGCATTTCTATAATCCGTCGCGAGTCCGCCCATGTCCCCGGTTGCCCCCCCATCGCCCAGAACCAGCGCCGGCGTGGACGTGGCGGCGGCCGACATGGAGGCCGTCGACGCGGTGATCCGCGAGCGCCTGCGCTCCGACGTGGTGCTCGTCAACCAGATCGCGCAGTACATCGTCGGCGCCGGCGGCAAGCGCATCCGCCCGCGCCTGGTGCTGCTGTTCGCCGCTGCGCTGGGCTTCGACGGGCCCGAGCGGCACACGCTGGCCGCGGTGGTCGAGTTCATTCACACCGCGACGCTGCTGCACGACGACGTGGTCGACGAGTCGTCGCTGCGGCGCGGCCGGCCCACCGCCAACGCGATGTTCGGAAACGCCGCGAGCGTGCTCGTGGGCGACTTCCTGTACTCGCGCGCCTTCCAGATGATGGTGTCGGTGAACCGCATGCGCGTGCTCGACGTGCTCGCCGACGCGACCAACGTGATCGCCGAAGGCGAGGTGCTGCAGCTGATGAACATGCACGACCCCGACCTCGCCGTCGACGAGTACCTGCGGGTGATCCGGTACAAGACGGCCAAGCTGTTCGAGGCCAGTGCCCGCCTCGGCGCCGTGCTGGCGGAGGCGCCCGCCGAGGTCGAGGACCGGTGCGCCTCGTACGGGCGCGCGCTCGGCACGGCGTTCCAGCTCGTCGACGACGTGCTCGACTACGAAGGCGACCCCCGCGCGCTCGGCAAGAACGTCGGCGACGACCTGCGCGAAGGCAAGCCCACCCTGCCCCTGCTGCTGGCGATGGAACGCGCCAGCGCAGCCGAACGTGCGCTGGTCCGCGCCGCGATCGAACACGGCGAGGTGCAGCGCCTCGAAGAGGTGGCGCGCATCGTGCGCGCCACCGGCGCCATCGAGGCCACGCGCGACGCCGCTCGCCGCGAGGCCGAGCACGCGGCACGGTGTCTGGACGTGCTGCCGCCGTCGAGGCAGCGTGAAGCTCTGCTAGAATTTTGTGTTCAGTCGGCTGAGCGTTCGTCGTGAACCTCGCCGAGCGCGACCAGCCGCAGGGCAGGTCGAACGGGGTGTAGCTTAGCCTGGTAGAGCGCTACGTTCGGGACGTAGAGGCCGGAGGTTCGAATCCTCTCACCCCGACCAGGGTTCCCATCGTGCAAGGGTCGCCGCAGGCGACCCTTGTTCGTTTCACCGGCGCCCGGCAGGTCAACGCGGCGGGGTCGCCTGCGCGTCGCGCTCGAGCCACTGCCGCGGCGATGCGCCCAGGCGCTGGCGGAACGCCTTCGACAGCGACGCCGCACTGGCGAAGCCGGTCTCGGCGGCGACCAGCTTGACGGGCCGCCCCGAACGCAGCAGCGACGACGCCAGCGTCAGGCGCCAATCGGTCAGGTAGGCCGCCGGCGTGGTGCCCGTCGCGGCCTTGAACGCTTCGGCGAACGCGCTGCGCGACATGCCCGCCACCGAGGCCATCCCGGCCAGCGACCACTCGTCCTGCGGGGCGCGGTGCAGGCCGACGAGCGCGCGGGCGAGCCGGGTGTCGGACAAGCCGGCGATCAGCCCGCCCGAGACGCCGACCCGGCCGGGGTGGTCGACGATCCAGCGCAGCAGCTGGATCAGAACCACCTCGAACATCCGGTCGACGAGCACGCGTGAGCCGCAGCGGCGTCGATCGACCTCGGAGAACAGCAGGTCGAGCGCCGGCTGCAGGCCGTCGACCTCGTCCAGCGGCACCTGCACGACGTCGGGCAATGCGCCGACGATGGGGTTGCGCTCGCCGCCGTCGAAGTCGAGCGTCGCGCAGGTGAAGTCCGCGCCGTCGCGCGGCGGGTTCACGAACGTGTGGTGCAGCGGCCGCGGATACAGCAACAGCGTCGGCACGTCGACACGCCAGCGCCGCCCCGAGCCGCCCCGCGCCGGGTGGCGTACCTCCATCGCGCCGCGCCGCAGCACGTGCAGGAAGGCGCGGCCGGGCTTCGCCTCGAACGCGGTCACGCCGCACAGTTCGCCCGCGTGGAAAAGCGACGCCCGTACGCGGAAGCGCTCGAGCAGTGCAGACAGGCGATCTTCCCCCGTCGACAGCGCGGCCGGGGACCCTCGTCTGGACGATTGGACAACTTCTTCGGACTTCACGGCATCTATCATCCAGGCAACGGCGTCAACATGCAAGCCACCGACCGAACCGGTCGGCGACGCCCCACTCACAGACGGAGACCACGATGAACCCTTCCGAAGTCCCGATCGCGGCGACGGCCCATCCGGCCGCGTCGCGTGGCGCGACCGCCGCCGCGGTGCCGGGCTACGCCCGCGGACAAGGCACGCTCGCGCCGGCCCCCTACACGCTGGACGACCTGCGCGCGCTGCAGAAGGCGCTGCTTTTCACCGACGACGACGTCGCGGCGCTGCGGCGCAGCCGGGCCATCGTCGCCGACCAGGCCGACGCGATCCTCGACGTGTGGTACGGCTTCGTGGCGTCGACGCCCGAGCTGGTCCGGTACTTCAGCGACGCGCGCACCGGCCAGCCCGACGCCGCGTATCTGGCCGCCGTGCGCAAGCGATTCGCGCTGTGGATCGTCGACACCGCCGAGGCGAACTACGACCAGGACTGGCTCGACTGGCAGTACGAGATCGGCCTGCGCCACCATCGATTGAAGAAGAACCGCACCGACGGCGTGGCCAGCGTCGCGCAGGTCGACTTCCGCTACATCCCCGCGCTGACCATTCCGATCACGACCACCCTGAAGCCGTTCCTCGCCAGCCGGGGCGCTTCGGTCGAAGACGTCGAGACGATGCACGCGGCCTGGGTCAAGTCGGTGCTGATGCAGACCATCCTGTGGTGCCATCCGTACGTGCGCGACGGCCAGTTCTGACCGCGCCCGTCCCTGTCCGCGCCACGACCACCCCAAGGAGACTCGCCGTGCCGACGACGACGCCACGCACGCCACCGCTTCCCGAGTGGGATGTCGCGACCTGGCTGAACTGCGACGCGCCGGTGACCCTGGCGTCGCTGCGCGGCAGGGTGGTGCTGATCCACGCGTTCCAGATGCTGTGCCCCGGATGCGTGGCCTACGGCCTGCCGCAAGCCGAGCGCGTGCGGCAGGGTTTCGCGCCACACGAGGTCGCGGTCGTTGCGCTGCACACGGTGTTCGAGCATCACGCGGCGATGAGCGTCGACGCGCTTCGCGCCTTCGTCCACGAGTACCGCTGGAGCTTCCCCATCGGCGTCGACCGCCCCGGCGCGGACGGCGGTGTGCCGCGCACGATGCGCGCCTATGGCCTGCGCGGAACGCCGAGCCACATCGTCCTCGACCGCAACGGCATCGTGCACATGCATCACTTCGGCCGTGTCGACGACCTCGTACTGGGCGCGACGATCGGCCGGCTGCTCGCGCAGGACGCGGCGACGAGCAACCTCCCCACCGACGCCGTGCAGGCGCCCGGGCGATGCACGCCAGAAGGCTGCGCGCCGGATCGCGTCGACGACGCCTGAGCGGTCGGTCGTCGCCCTGGTCGACACGGTCCAGCCGCATGAGCCGCTACCGAAAGCGAAAACACCCATCCGATGAGGGTTGGGCGTTGAACGGTGATGGTGCATCCCTGACACGATGGGAACTGCACTACCCCCAGGTTCGGGGATGCGCGGCGATGCTGATCGCGCCCGGGTCCCGCCATCTCGGGACATGCAACCTGGCCCAGTTCATCCTCGCCATCGTGCTTGACAAGCGTTGATTTCGTAGCCCGGCGCAGCGTGCCCCGACCGCGCGTTCCAGGGCCCTCCAGGGCATCGATTTGCGTGTGGCTTGTCAAGGCCGGGACGCAACAGCATCAGGGCCACAATGATCGATCGAAGGCTCCGGTCGGCATTGCCGGAGGGGGACGTGATGACTGCGCAAGCGAGTGAACTGCTGCTCATGGATGGAAGGGTCGAGTGGCTGCAATGCCTGCCGCTGCAAGGCTACCTCGACGAACGCAACGTCGACCTCAGGGCGTTCGCTACTCGCCAGTCGACGGCACTGTACCGGGGCTACCAAGCTGTGTGGGAGATGGTGGATGAGCGCCTGTACCTCATCGGGCTGCTGGGCGCCGATGACTGCCCACTTGATCCGGGCATCGTGTTCGGCGACCGACCACTGCCCATCGCGGCCGACTGGTTCACGGGCCGTCTCGAGGTCGGTCAGGGCGAGGCGCTGACCTACTTCCACATGGGCTGGGGCCAAGAGTACTCGACGCTGTTGCGTCTCTACCTGAAGCAGGGGCGGGTGGTGGCACGGCGGCGCTATGACCAGACCCGGCTGCTACGCCGGCGCTTCGACAGCTTCGTGGCAGCCAACCCAAACTGGCACGAGATACTGGTGGAAGAAGCCGAGAGAGCGGGCGCCGGGCGTGGACCACTGGGCGGCCTGACGGCGGCCGGGGTGAAGGCGTTGGGGCGGCCGGAGCTCGAAGCCGAGGGCCTCCTGGAAACCTGGCCTGGCGGCCTCACCGACGACGAGACGGCCGAGATCGCGGGCCGTTTGGTGCGGCACTGCGTGCGAGCGCCTGGGGGTGTCGCCTTGAACGGAGTGTGGGCGCCGCGGGAGCCAGCCGGCGAAGCCGGCACTCCTCAATCTTGAGGCACGCCGGGGACCAGTGAAGTCAGGATGCGTAGACGTGGCCTGCCGGCCAGCCGCTGCGAACGCCCGGTCGAGCGACGCACGCGCAAGTCACTGATTGATCAACTTGTCGCGCTTTGCGCTTCGACAACTGCAATGGGCAAGCAGGAACAAGGCTCGAACTGGACCCTGATCGATTCCTACCCGTTCCTCGCGAACGCGCAGAAGTGAAGTGGTGGTGGAGTTTAACAGAAAACCAAACCCACATATCAGGAGTCTCTCAGCCCCGGTCGGAAGCCTTGAGACCCTCGCGCGATTCCGGGGAAGGA
>NZ_DAOKZA010000044.1:0-30442 GCF_035325925.1 Azohydromonas sp.
GTCCTCGACGTCTGATCCGGCGATCTCGTCAAGAGGGTCTTCGGGCCACGCTTACTCCCGTTGCGCACCCCCGCGCGGCGCAGCAGCGGCCGCGGCGTCCGCACGGCCTGGCGACGCTCGCGCCACGCCTTGATCCGCGGCGCCATGCCCCATCTGCCGGGAGAACTGGCGGTGTTGTGTTGCAGGCGCAGTGTTCCGTGCTTGCCGCGGTGCTGCCGCGCTGGCTGCGCGGCCGAGTGCGTCTCAGCGCTGCGCCGTGCTCAGCGCCGCGAGCTCGCGCAACCGCTCGGGGCTCGTCACCGGCAGGCCGAAAAACGCCAGATACGCCGGAATCTGCTCGAACAGCATGTCGGTTCCCACCTGCACGCGGCAGCCGCGTCCCTGCGCCGCGGCCAGGAACTCGGTGATGTGTTCGCGCATGACCACCTCACCCACGAAGGCGCGCGCGTCCAGGCGGCTCGCATCCAGCGGCAGGGCATCGCCCGGTTCCATGCCCAGCGGCGTGGCGTTGACCACCAGGTCCACACCCGCAGGGTCGGGCTCGGTCAGTTCGACCCGCAGGTCGGCGTAGGTGACCGACAGGCGATCGCGCAGCCCTTGCGCTGCGCCAGGGTTGACGTCGAACAGCCTCAGCCGTGCCACCCCGGCGGCGGCCAGCGAGGCCGCGATGGCAGAGCCCACGCCGCCGCAGCCGACGACCAGCGCGTGCGCACCGTTCAGTACCAACCCCTTGCGCAGCAGGCCGCGCACGAAGCCGTCGCCGTCGAACATGTCGCCCACGAGCCGGCCATCGGGCTCGCGACGCACGGCGTTGCAGGCGCCGGCCACGCGCGCGGTGGGCGAGACCGCATCGAGCAGGGCCATCACCGCCACCTTGAGCGGCATGGTGATGAGTGCGCCACGCACGTTGTCGGCCCCGAGCAGCGCCGGCAGCAGCGCGGGCAGCTGTTGCGCGCGACACGCCAGCGGCACCACCACAGCGTTGATGCCCGCCGACGCGAAGTACGGGTTGTAGATGAGCGGGGCCTTGAAGCTGTGTGTGGGATGGCCCAGGTGCACGATCAGTTCGGTGCGGCCGTCGATGCGCAGCGGCTTGTCCATGGTGCGTCAGTCGTCGTTCAGCCGCCGTAGCCCGCCAGCCGCGGCAGGAACAGCACGAAGCCGGGCCAGAGGGTGGTGATGGCCAGCGCCATCATCATCACGCCCAGGAACGGCAGGGTGGCGCGCACCAGTTCCCCCAGGGCCACGTTGGCGATCTTGGTCATCATGAACAGCAGCAGGCCGTACGGGGGGGTCACCAGGCCGATCATGATGTTCAGCACGGCGACGACGCCGAAGTGCACCGGGTCCACGCCCAGCGCCACCGCCGTGGGCAGCAGCACCGGCAGGATGACCAGGATGATGGTCGAGCCTTCGAGGAAGGCGCCCAGCACCAGCAGCAACAGATTGGCCAGCAGCAAGAAGGTCAGCGGCGAGAGATCCAGCCCGCGCATCGCCGTGCTCAGCGAGGCAGGGATGTTCTCCGAGGTGATCACGAAGTTGAACACCGTGGCGCCGGCGATCAGGATGCCGATCGACACGCTCGTGCGCGCGCTCTGCTGCAGCGACTGGTACACGTCGCGCAGGTTCAGGCTGCGGTAGTAGAAGGCCGCAATCAGCAGTGCGTAGGCGGCGGCCACGCCGGCCGCTTCGGTCGGGGTGGTGATGCCGCTGTACAGGCAGCCGAGCAACAGCACCGGCATCATCAGCGCGGGCAGGGCCTCGCGCGTGATGCGCGGCAGCTCGCGCAGCGGCACGGCATCCTCCACCGGAAAGCGGTGGCGCCGCGCCAGGCGGTGGATCAGGGCCATCTGCACCGCGCCGAGCAGCAGCCCGGGCAGCACGCCGGCCAGGAACAGGTAGCCGATCGAGGTGCCAGAGACCAGCGCGTACAGCACCAGCGGGATGGAGGGCGGCAGGATGGGCCCGATGACGGCCGACACCGCGGTCAGCGCGGCGGCGAAGGACGCCGGGTAGCGGCCGTCACGCGTCATCATCGTCTGCATGAGCTTGCCCGAGCCTGCCGCGTCGGCCAGCGCCGAGCCCGACATGCTGGCAAACACCACGCTCTGCAGCACGTTCACCTGGGCCAGCCCGCCGGGGAAGCGCCCTACCAGCGCGTTGCACCAGCGCAGCAGCCGGTCGAGCACGCTGCCCGAGCTCATGAAGCTGGCGGCCAGGATGAACAGGGGAATGGCCAGCAGCAGGTAGCTGGAGTAGGTGCTGTTGAGCAGCTGCTCGGCGGCGCTGCCCATGTCCATGCCCTTGAGCCAGAGGTAGAGGATGGAGCCACCGATCATGGCCTGGCCGATGGGTACACCGAACAGGGTCAGCAAGACGATGGCCGCCACCGCCAGCGAGAATGGACTCGTCGGGTTCAACGCGCGCTCACGTCAAAGAGAGCTGATGCGGGTGGACTCGGCCGGTGATGGGCCGCGCAGCGAGTTCACCACCCGCCCGACGTGGCGTGCAATGACCGCGACTGCGAACACCAGATAGATCGAGTAGAGCCAATCGAACCGGATCTTGAGGTACGAGCTGCGCTCGACCTTCATGAACGTGATGTAGTCCCAGGTGGCCGGCAACGCCAGCGCGAACAGCCCCACGACGGCGATGGCGCCGAGGGATGTCACGATGCGCTGCCCGCGCGGGCCGAAGACGGCCTTGAGCAGCTCGATGCGGATCTCCTCCTCGTCGCGCAGCACGAAGGCCGAGCCCCACAGGATCAGCCACAGCCAGGCCACGAGCGAGATCTCCGCCGTCCAGCCCACCGGCAGGTCGAACAGGTAGCGCAGCGCGATCTGCAGGATGAAGGCGAGGAAGATGACCGCGAGCAAGGTCGCGGCCACCATCTCGGCGGCACGAGCGAGCGTGCGAAGGACGCTCACTTGATCGCGGCGATCTTGTCGAGCACGCCGGGCGCCCAAGCCTTGGCCTCGTCGGACGCCAGGTAGACCTTCTGCGCGTGCTCGCGGAATGCCGCGATGTTGGGCACGTACACGTCCAGCCCCTGGCGGCGGAAACCCTCGGCCAGCTCGGCCTCGCGCTTCTGGTGCTCGGCCGCGCTCCAGGCGATCGCCTTGTCGACCGCGGCCTGGAAGGCGCGCTGCTTGTCGGCCGACATTGCCTGCCAGGTCTTGAGGTTCAAGGTCAACAGGTCGAAGGCCACGAGGTGCGAGGTCAACACGATCTGGCCCATCACCTCGTAGAACTTCATGTTTTGCACGTTGGGCAGCGGGTTGTCCTGGCCGTCCACGGTGCCGGTCTGCAGGCCGGTGTAGGTCTCGGCGTAGGCCAGCGGCGTGGGGTTGGCGCCGAGCGAGCGGCCCAGCAGCTGCCACGCGTCGCCGGGCGGCATGCGCAGCTTCACGCCGGCCAGGTCGGCCGGCACGTTGACCTTCTTCTTGCCGCGCAGGCCCACGTGGCGCGTGCCGAAGAAGGTGGGGCCCAGGATCTTCACCTTGAGCTGGTCCTCCACCTGCCTCTTCATCTGCGCGCCCAGGTCGCTGGCGAAGAAGGCGTTGAGGTGATTGGCGTCGCGGAACAGGTAGGCCGAGGTCAGCACCGACCACGACGGCACCTGCTTGGAGATGTCCTGCGGCGCGATGTTGCCCATCTCCAGGTTGTCGCGCTGCAGCGCCACCAGCTCGGTGCCCTGGCGGAACAGCGTGGCGTTCAGGTGCGCCTCGATGACGTGATCGGGCGCGATGTCGGCGCCCAGGCGCTTGATCATCTCGGCGCGGATGTCGGTGTCGGAGAACACCGCGGCAAAGCGCAGCTTGGTCTGCGCGCGGGCCCGCCCGGGCAGCAGCGCCGCGGCCGCGAGGCCGGCGCCGGCGCACAGGATGGAACGGCGATCGTGGGTGGTTCTCATGTTGTTTGTCTCCGTGGGTGGGTCGGGGCGAGGAAATCGTCTCAGACGGTGGCCGCTTCGCGCAGCCGATGGGCCACCGCATGCAGCGCGAGCTCGTAGCCCAGCGGGCCGAGGCCGGCGATGACACCGGTGGCGCCCAGCGCGGTGAGCGAGTGCTGGTAGGGTGGGTCGCGACGGTGGATGTTGGTGATGTGGACCTCGATCACTGGCCGGTCCAGCGTCTTGAGCGCGTCCAGCAAGGGGATCGAGCGAAACGACAGGCCCGCCGGGTTGATGATCAGCGCGGCGCGCGCCGCGCGCGCCTCCTGCACCCAGTCCACCAGCACACCCTCGTGGTTGGACTGGCGGAACACGCAAGCCAGACCGAGTTCGGCGGCCAGCGCGCGGCAGCGCGCCTCCACTTGCGCCAGGGTGGTGGATCCGTACAGGTGCGGCTCGCGGACACCCAGCAGGTTGAGGTTGGGGCCGTTCAGGATGTGGACGGGGGCGTTCATGGCATTCGCGATTCGCGGGCTTGGCGGGGCATCGCGGCTGGCCTACAGTGATCGGTGGCCGCGGCTGACGCGCATTCTTGGCCCGTCGAAGGAAACACTTTCCACATTGGAAACGATTTCCACATCGGGAAAGACGAAACCACAGACATGAACCTCGCCCTGGACCGCGGCCTATCGCTGCTCGAACACCTGGCCCGTCACCCCGACGGCCTGCCGCTGGCGTTGATGGCCGAGGAGCTCGACATCCCCTTGAGTGCCTGCCACCGCCTGCTGGCCGACCTGCAGCAGCGCGGCTACGTGCGCCAGAAGCGCAAACAGGGCGACTATCAGCTCACCACCAAGGTCGTCTCCATCGGCCTGGGCTATCTCAGCCACGGCGGCATCGTCGACATCGCCGGTCCGCTGCTGGAGCGGCTCGCGCAGGCCTCGGGCGAGCTCGTGCGCCTGTCGCTCGTCGACGTCGACCGCCTCACCTTCGTGGCCAAGGCGCAGGGCGTGCGCCAGCAGGGCGTGCGCTACGACCCCGACATGGGTGCCGACGTGTGGCTTTCGTGCTCGGCCTCGGGCCACGCCTGGCTGCACACGCTCAGCGACGAGCGGGCGCTCGAACTGGTCATGCGCCAGGGCTTCGGCACGCCGCGCGAGTTCGGCCCGAACGCGCCGACCACGGTGAAGGCCCTGCTGGGATTTCTGCACGCCGCACGCGTGCGCGGCTACGCCATGATCGACGAGGTGTTCGCGCCCGGCATGAGCGCCGTGGCCGCACCCGTGATGCGGCGCCACGAAGCCATCGGCGTGATCAGCATCGCCGGCCCGCGAACGCGGCTTAGCGTGCAGCGCATGCAAGCGCTGGCCCCGGCGCTGCTGGCCGCGGTGGCCGAACTCGGCCCGATCAGCAATGCGTCGACCCTTTTCGGACGCCCGCCGCTGGGCAAGGGGTGATGCCACGAAGGCCGATGCCCTGCAGCAACTCCAGATCGCGCTGCGCCTGGACCGCGCCAGGGTGGGCCTCTGATCCCTCCCACACTGGCCTGCCCGGAGGGACTCGAACCCCCGACCTGCTGCTTAGAAGGCAGCTGCTCTATCCAGTTGAGCTACGGGCAGCGGCGAGGATTGTAGGAGCCGGGTCCGGCTCAGCGCCGCTCGAGCTGGCGCTGGCCGAACAGCACGTCGCGCGCCCTGTCGTCGCTCAGCGGCTTGCGTCGGTCGGCCAGCACCTCGACGCCGCGCCGCACCGCGGGGCGGGCACCGATCTCGTCGAACCAGCCCTTCAGGTGCGGGTAGTCGACCCAGTCGATGCCCTGGTTCTTCCACGAGCGCAGCCACGGGAACACCGCGATGTCGGCGATCGAGTACTCGGGCCCGCCGATGTAGCGCGACTTCGCCAGCCGGCGGTCGAGCACCCCGTACAGCCGCCTGGCCTCGTTGGTGTAGCGCTCGATCGCGTAGTCGATCTTCTGCGGCGCGTAGATGCGGAAGTGGTGCGCCTGCCCCAGCATCGGGCCGATGCCGCCCATCTGGAACATCAGCCACTGCAGCACCTCGTACTTCCCGCGCACGCTGTCGGGCAGGAACCTGCCGGCCTTGCTGGCCAGGTACACCAGGATCGCGCCCGACTCGAACAGCGAGATCGGCGCGCCGTCGGGGCCGTCGGGGTCGACGATGGCGGGGATCTTGTTGTTCGGGCTGATCGCCAGGAACGCCGGGTCGAACTGGTCGCCGGCACCGATGTCGACGGGGTGCACGCGGTACGGCAGCGCGCACTCCTCGAGCATGATGTGCACCTTGTGGCCGTTCGGCGTGGCCCACGAATACACTTCGATCATGATGACTGCCTTGTTGTGGAGCGTGGCGGGGAACTGGCCCCGACTCTAGTGGATCGCCGAGCATGCTGGAATCGATCCGTCGCTGGTGGTCCAGCAAGACCCTCGGGCGTCCGTTCCCCGAACTCGCCGACTGGGCCGAGCGCAAGGGCCACGACCTGCGCGTCAAGCCCGAAGGCGACGGGCTGATCGTCGAGAGCCGCGCGCCCGGCGACGCCTGGCGCCTCGAGTGGGGCGCCAGCCAGCGTCGCTACATCGACGGCTTCGAGTTGCGCCTGCGCGCCGACCTGGGCGGCGGCGACGCGGTGCACATGCTGGTGCTCAACCGGCGGCTGATGCAGTCGCTCGAGGCCGAGGTCTTCAAGCAGTACACCGAGGACCTGCAGACGCGCATCGACGACGCCACGCCCGACGAGATGCGCTGGCTGGTGCTGTACCCGCGGCTGCCGTCGGCCCAGCTCGGCGCGCTGCGCGACCACTTCGGGGCCACCGGCTATCCGCCCGACGCGATCGCGCAGTGGGTGGGTTCGTCGCTGTCGAAGGCGCTGGCCGACGCGGCCACCGGCTGGCTCGACCCGAGCGAGCCGCTGGTGCTGATCGCGCAACGGGGCCGGCTGACGATGCGCCTGCCGCTGCCGTGGCCCGAGCTGGCGCGCATCGAGTCGGCGCTGGCGCTGATGCGCACCGCGGTGCGCGAGGCGCGCGTCGCGGTCGACCGCCACGGCGGCGGGCGCGGCGCGCCGAGCACGCAGCCCGGCCTGTGGGCGCGTTCGGACGATGCCGACGCGCGGCCCACGACGCGCTGACCGCGCGCCCGCCGGCGCCGTGGGGTCAGGCCGCGTGGCGGCCGAGCTCGATCTTCGCGATCGAGTTGCGGTGCACCTCGTCGGGGCCGTCGGCGAAGCGCAGCGTGCGCACGTGCGCGTAGTACTGCGCCAGCGGGAAGTCCTGGCTCAGCCCGCCGCCGCCGTGCACCTGCATCGCCCAGTCGATGACCTGGCAGGCCATCGTCGGCGCGACGACCTTGATCATCGCGATCTCGGCCTTCGCCGCCTTGTTGCCCGCGGTGTCCATCATCCACGCGGCCTTCAGCGTCAGCAGCCGCGCCTGCTCGATCATGCAGCGCGCCTCGGCGATGCGCTCCTGCGTGACCGTCTGCTGCGAGATCGGCTTGCCGAACGCGACGCGGTTCGACGCACGGCGGCACATCGCCTCGAGCGAGCGCTCGGCCAGCCCGATCGTGCGCATGCAGTGGTGGATGCGCCCGGGGCCCAGCCGCCCCTGCGCAATCTCGAAGCCGCGGCCCTCGCCGAGCAGCATGTTCGTGGCCGGCACGCGCACGTTCGCGAAGTCGACCTCCATGTGCCCGTGCGGCGCGTCGTCGTAGCCGAACACCGACAGCGCGCGCAGCACCTTCACGCCCGGCGCGTCGGCGGGCACCAGGATCATCGACTGCTGCGAGTGGCGCGGCGCCGACGGGTCGGTCTTGCCCATGAAGATGAAGACCTTGCAGCGCGGGTCGCCGGCGCCGCTGGTCCACCACTTGCGGCCGTTGATGACGTACTCGTCGCCCGAACCGGCCGAGACACGCTCGATGCGCGCCTCGATGTTCGTCGCATCCGACGACGCCACCGCCGGCTCGGTCATCGCGAACGCGCTGCGGATCTCGCCGGCCAGCAGCGGCTCGAGCCAGCGCTTCCTCTGCTCGGGCGTGCCGTAGCGCACCAGCACCTCCATGTTGCCGGTGTCGGGCGCCGAGCAGTTGAACACCTCGCTGGCCCAGGGCACGCGGCCCATGATCTCGGCCAGCGGCGCGTACTCCTGGTTCGTGAGCCCGGCGCCGTACTCGCTCTCGGGCAGCCACAGGTTCCACAGCCCGGCGGCGCGCGCCTTGCCCTTGAGCTCCTCGATCACCGGCAGCGGCGTCCAGCGCCGGCCGGCCTGCGTGTTGGCGTCGAGTTCCTGCCAGTAGCGCGCCTCGCTGGGGTAGACGTGCGCGTCCATGAACTCGCGCAGCTGCGACTGCAGCTGCTTGGTGCGCGGGGAGTAGTCAAAATCCATCGTGGTCTCCGTCGACAGAGGGTTCAGGGCGCGCGCTGCGCGAAGCTCCAGCCGAGCTCGGCCAGCGGGCGCGCACCGGCGCCGGCCTGGCGTGCCTGGGCGCTGGCCGCCGTGCCGTCGACGACACGCTTGGCAATGCCCTGCAGGATCGCCGCGATGCGGAACAGGTTGTACGCGAGGTAGAAGTTCCAGTCGACCATCAGCGCGTCGGGGTCGCCGCGGCCGGTGCGCTCGCAGTAGCGGCGCACGTAGTCGCGCTCCGACGGGATGCCCAGCGCCGCGTGGTCGAGCCCGCCGATGCCGCGGAACGTGCCCGGCGGGATGTGCCACGCCATGCAGTGGTAGCTGAAGTCGGCCAGCGGGTGCCCCAGCGTCGACAGCTCCCAGTCGAGCACCGCGAGCACGCGCGGCTCGTCGGGGTGGAAGATCAGGTTGTCGAGGCGGAAGTCGCCGTGCACGACGGACACCTGCGACGCGTCGCGCGCGCCGGGCGGGACGTGCGCCGGCAGCCACTCGATGAGCCGGTCCATCGCCTCGATCGGCTCGGTGACCGAGGCCTGGTACTGCTTGCTCCAGCGACCGATCTGGCGCTCGAAGTAGTTGCCCGGCTTGCCGTAGTCGGCCAGCCCGACGGCGGCCGCGTCGACGCGGTGCAGCGCCGCGATGACGCGGTTCATCTCGTCGTAGATCGCGCCGCGCTGCTCGCGCGTCATGCCGGGCAGCGACTGGTCCCACAGCACGCGGCCTTCGACGAACTGCATCACGTAGAACGCGCGGCCGATCACCGACTCGTCCTCGCACAGCAGGTGCATGCGCGCCACCGGCACGTCGGTGCCGGCGAGCGCGCGCATCACGCGGAACTCGCGCTCGACCGCGTGCGCCGACGGCAGCAGCTTCGCCGCAGGCCCCGGCTTGGCACGCATCACGTACGACGCACCCGGCGTGACCAGCTTGTAGGTCGGGTTCGACTGCCCGCCCTTGAACTGCTCGATCGCCAGCGGGCCGGCGAAGCCGTCGAGGTGCGCGCGCAGGTAGGCTTCGAGCGCGCCGACGTCGACGCGGTGCTGCTCGGCCACGGGGCGGGTGCCGGTGTAGTGCTGTTCCATCGCGCCTAGCTCAGCGTTCGGCGATCGCCATCAGCTTGTCGCGCGACAGCACGACCAGCCGCGTCGGCTCGACGCGCACCGCGCCCTCGCGCTCGAACCCCTTCAACTCCTGGTTCACGCGCTGGCGCGACGCGCCGAGCAACTGCGCGAGGTCCTCCTGCGCCAGCTGCAGCCCGATGCGGATCTCCTCGCCCTGCTCGATGCCATAGCTCTTGGCCAGCAGCAGCACCTGCTTGGCCAGCCGCGCGGCCAGCGGCCGGGTGGCCAGGTCCTCGATGGCGTCGAACATCAGCCGCAGGCGCCGGCAGTTCAGCCGCAGCAACGCCAGCGGCAGCTCGGGGTGCTGGTCGAGCAGGTCCTTGAAGTCGTTCCTGCGCACGCACAGCAGCGTGGTCTCGCCGTGCGCGTTCGCGTCGTGCGTGTGCGGCAGCCCGTCGAACAGCGAGATGTCGCCGAACCAGGTGCCCGGCTCCATGTACGACAGCGTGATCTGCTTGCCCGACAGCGACACCGAGCTGATGCGCACCGCGCCCCTGGCGACCCCGCACCACATCTCGGCCGGCTGGCCGCGCGAGCCGAGCTGCACGCCGTCCGGCAGCCGGCGCACCGTCGCACGAGACAGGATCGCCTGCTGCAGCGGCAACGAGAGCTTGGAGAACCACGGACCGGATTCGATGTTCTGGCGTTCGGAGATTGTAAGAACGGGGGTATGCATGGCTTGTCCCTGAAGCGACAGCCCCTGGGCGCTCGGCGCCGATTGTCCATGACCCCCGGCCGGCGCGGTCGTGCCACCGTCGCGCGCCAGCGGGGGCGGGAGACGCCGCGACGGCGCCGCGCGGTCAGCGGAAGTCCGGCGTGCGCTTCTCGAGGAAGGCGCCCAGCCCTTCGAGCCCGTTGCGGTGGAACAGGTTGGCGACGAAGCGTTCGCGCTCGTCGTCGAGGTGCGCGCGCAGCGCGTGCGTCGGCGCCGCGTCGACGAGCTCCTTCGCACCGGCCAGCGCGTTCGGCGCCATGCGCGCCAGCCGCTCGGTCAGGCGCAGCGCCTCGGCCAGCGCCTGGCCGGCCGGCACCACCTGGTTGACCAGCCCCCACTGCTGCAGCTGCGCCGCGCCCGCCGGCTCGGCGAGCCAGATCAGCTGCAGCGCCAGCGCGCGCGGCAGCCGCTGCGCCAGCTGCCAGCTGCCGCCGCCGTCGGGCGTCAGGCCGACGCGCCCGTAGCTCATCACGAACCGCGCGTCGTCGGCGGCGACGACGAGGTCGCAGGCCAGCACCAGCGAGAAGCCGCCCCCGGCGGCGAAGCCCTCGACCGCGGCGACCACCGGCTTCGGGCAGGCGCGGATCGCCTCGACGAAGGCGTGGAACTGGTCGATCGACGCACGCTGTGCCGCCGGCCCGCCGCCGTCGTCGCGCAGGCGCGTGGTGCGCAGGCGGTTCAGGTCGCCGCCGGCGCAGAAGTGCGCGCCCTCGCCGCGCAGCACGACGCAGCGGATGTCGTCGCTGGTTTCGGCGGTCTCGAGCGCCTCGATGCCGGCGGCGTAGGCCTGCGGCGACAGCGCGTTGCGCGTGGCCGGGTCGCTGAGCGTGAGCACCAGCGTGGCGCCCTGACGGGACGTGTTCAGCGCGGCAGGCATGGCGACGGTGGTGGCGGGGTGGCGCGGGGGGGGGGGGGGGTTCAGCGCGGCGGGCATGGCGGCGGCAGGGGGAGGGGGAGGCGGCGATTCTGTCACGCCGGCTTGCGCGGCTTTGTTCACGCATCGCGGGCCAAGTGCGGCGCGCCGCGGCCGATACCCAGACGTGGTCCATCGCATCCGCCCCCGCGCCTCGCGCCGACTGCTGCGCCCGCTGGTCGTCGCCGCCGGCATCGCCTGCGGCGAGGCGTCGGCGCTGGCCGTCGGCGCGGCGCGCTCGCCGCTGCCGCTGGGTCGCGCGCTCGACCTGTCGGTGCCGGTGCAGCTGGCCGCCGGCGAGACGCTCGAACCCGCCTGCGTCGGCGCCGAGCTGAGCGTCGGCGAGCGGCGGCTGACCCGCGACCAGGTCGCGATCGAGGTCGTGCCGGCCGGCGGCTCGCAGGTGCGGGTGCGGCTGCGCACCGGCCTGGCGATCGACGAGCCGGTGGTCGAACTGCGCCTGTCGCTGGGCTGTCCGGCGCGCCACGTGCGGCACTACGTGCTGTTCACCGAACCGCCGCCGCGGCGCGCCGACGCCGGCGAGCGGCCCGACCTGCGCACCGAGCCGGTGGCGGCGCTGCCGCCGGCCGCCGCGGGGGCCCCGCCCGTGGTCACCGCAGCAGCCGCCGCGACGCCACCGCGCCCGCCCGCGCGCGCGACCCGCCCGCCTTCGCGCGCGACGAACGCGGCAAAGCCGGCACGATCGACGACGGTGGCCGAGAAGACCCGGTCGAAGTCGACCCCGACCGCCAGGTCGCGGCCGCCGCGCGACGCCGTCGCGCGAGTGCAGCCGCGTCTGCAGGTCGACGTGCTCGAGCCGAGCACCGCGACGCTGGCCGCGTGGGCGCGCGCCGATGCCGCCGAGGCGGCGTTGAACGACGCCCGCGCCGCCGCGGCGCAGGCCGCGCAACGGCTCGCCAGCCTCGAGGCCGCCGCGGCGGCGGGCGCGGCGCGAGTCGCTCGGGCCGACGCCGACCGCGCCGCGCTGGCGCAGGCGCGCCGCGACCTCGCGCGTGCCGAGTCCCGGTCGGCGCTGTGGCCCTGGCTGGTGGCCGCGCTGGCCGCGAGCACCGCGTTCGGCTTCGCGCTGGCCTGGCGGTCGCGGCGCGGGCTGCGCACGCCGTGGTGGAGCGCCGGGGATGCCGCCGAACCCATGCCCGCGCCGCCGCCGGTCGCTGCGCCGCACGACGACGCCGACGTCGCTACGGCGGCGGCGGCGGCCGAACCGCCCGAACCGCCGCCCGTGGCTGCCGCGCCCCCGCGGCCGGTCGCGGCGCGGGCGACGGGCGTCAACACGCTGCGGGCCGCAGCGACCCGCCACGCGCCGGCGCTGCCGCGGCTGAGCTTCGACGAGCAGGTCGACCTCGAGCAGCAGGTCGAGTTCCTGATCGTGCTCGGGCAGGAGGCGTCGGCCGTCCAACTGCTGCGCGCGCAGATGCGCCGCACCGCGGGACACGCGCCGATGCCGTACCTGAAGCTGCTCGAGATCCACCGTGCGCTCGGCGACCGCGACGCCTACGAGCACACCGCGCGGCAGTTCGCCGCGCGCTTTTGCGTGCGCGTGCCGGCGTGGCGAGACGGCGCCGCGGCCGCGCCGGCGTCGGTCGACGACGCGACGCTGGTGTCGCTGCAGGCCGTGTGGCACGACCCGGCACGCGCCGCGCAGAGGCTGGCCGAGCGACTGCTGCGTCCGCACGGCGTCGACATCGACCTCGACCGCGCCGACGGAGCCGCGCACGCCGGCGGCTTCGACCTGCCGGCGTTCGAGGACCTGCTGCTGCTGTACCAGGTGGCCGACGACCTCGCGCGTCACGCCGACGACGACGCACCGGCGCGCGTTGCCGCGGCGCGCGCCGAGGCTCCGGTGCACGCGGTGCGCACCGACGAACTCGCGCTCGCGGTTCACTCCGCGTCCTGATCGCCGCGCCCTGATCGCCCCGGCGCACGCGCCGCGCGGCGGTCTCGCTACAGGCGTGCCAGCCGCTGCAGCGCCTGCTGCAGCGTCGCGTCCTTCTTCGCGAAGCAGAAGCGCACGATGCGCTGCTCGAAGCCGTCGGCGTAGAACGGCGTCAGCGGGATCGCCGCGACGCCGATCTCGGTGGTCAGCCAGCGGCAGAACTCGGCCTCGGTGAGGTCGCTGATCGCCGAGTAGCCGACGCACTGGAAGTAGCTGCCCTCGCTGGGCAGCAGCTCGAAGCGCGTCGTGCGCAGGCCGTCGCGGAACAGGTCGCGCTTGTGCTGGTAGAACGCGCTCAGCCCCAGGTAAGGCTGCGGGTCGGCCATGTAGCGTGCCAGTGCGTGCTGCACCGGCGTGTTGACGGTGAACACGTTGAACTGGTGCACCTTGCGGAACTCGTCGGACAAGGGCGCCGGCGCGGCGACGTAGCCGACCTTCCAGCCGGTCACGTGGTAGGTCTTGCCGAAGCTCGAGACGACGAAGGCGCGCGCCGCCAGCTCGGGGTGCGACGACGCGCTGGCGTGCGCGCGGCCGTCGTAGACCATGTGCTCGTAGACCTCGTCGCTGATCAGCAGCACGTCGGTGGGGCGCAGCAGCGCGGCCAGCCGCGCGAGGTCGTCGGCGCTCCACACCGTGGCGCTCGGGTTGTGCGGCGAGTTGACGACGATGGCCCGGGTGCGCGGCGACAGCGCCGCGGCGATGCGGTGGAAGTCGGGGCGGAACGTGCCCGGCGTCAGCGGCACGCGCACGATGCGCCCGCCGGCCAGCTCGATGTTCGGGCCGTAGCTGTCGTAGCAGGGCTCGAGCACGATCACCTCGTCGCCCGGGTGCACGCAGCACAGGATGGCCGTCAGGATGGCCTGCGTCGCGCCGGCGGTGATGGTGATCTCGCGCGCCGGGTCGTAGCGGTGGCCGTACAGCGCCTCGATCTTCGCGGCCACGGCGTCGCGCAGCGCCGGCACGCCGGGCATCGGCGGGTACTGGTTCAGGCCCTCGCGCATCGCCGCGGTCACCGCGTCGACCAGCCGCGCGTCGCAGTCGAAGTCCGGGAAACCCTGACCGAGGTTGACCGCGCCGTGTTCGTGCGCGAGCGCCGACATCACGCTGAAGATCGTCGTGCCGACGTGCGGCAGCCGGCTGGGCAGGGCGGGGGTGCGAACGTGGGTCATCTCGATGGATCCGTCGGGGGGGCGGGGATCGGTGCCTGCAGGCAGCCGCAGCGGGTCCGGCTTCGCCGGCCCGCTGGCGGCGCCCCGTGGGCGGAGGCGACCGCAGGTCGATTCCGGCGGTCACAGTTCATAACGTTCGCCGCCGCCGGCCATCGCGCGCTCGAGCAGCGCGCGCGTGAGCCGGTCCGACAGCAGCTCGGCGAAGGCGTAGACGAAGTGGCGCAGGTACGCGCCGCGCTTGAACGCGACACGCGAGATGTTGCTGCCGAACAGGTGCCCGGCCGGCCGCGCGACCAGGTCGCCGCCGGTCTCGCCGCGCATCGCCATCTCGGCGACGATGCCCACGCCCAGGCCGAGGCGCACGTAGGTCTTGATGACGTCGGAGTCGATCGCCTCGAGCACGACGCGCGGCGTCAGGCCGCGCTGCGCGAACGCGGCGTCGACGCGCCGCCGCCCGGCGAACGCCGCCTGGTAGCTGACCAGCGGCTCGGCGGCGAGCTGCTCGAGCGTCGGGCGCTCGACCGAGGCCAGCGCGTGCCCCGCCGGCACGACGACCACGTGCTGCCACTCGTAACACGGCAGCGTCACCAGGTCGTCGTGGTCGGCCAGCGACTCGGTGGCCAGCGCGATGTCGGCCACGTCGTCGAGCAGCATGCGCGCCACCTGCTCGGGCGAGCCCTGGTGCAGCGTCACGTGCACCTTCGGGTAGCGTTTGCGCAGCTGCGCCACCGGCTCGGGCAGCACGTAGCGCGCCTGCGTGTGCGTGGTCGCGATCGACAGCGTGCCGGCGTCCTGCAGGCTGAACTCCTCGCCGATGCGCTTCAGGTTGGCGACCTCGCGCATGATGATCTCGACCGACTTGAGCACCTGCTGCCCCGGCTCGGTGACGCGCTTCAGGCGCTTGCCGTGGCGCGCGAAGATGTCCACGCCGAGCTCCTCCTCGAGCTCGAGGATGGCCTTGCTGATGCCCGGCTGCGAGGTGTGCAGCGCCTTGGCGGTCTCGGTCAGGTTCAGGCCGCGGCGCACCGCCTCCTGGACGAAGCGCAACTGGTGCAGGTTCATCGCTGCGCGACTCCTTCGCCGCAGGCGAGCGCCAACGCGGCCTGCGCCATCGCCGTGACCAGCTCGTCGCGTTCGCCCACCGCCGGGTGCAGGCGCACCTCGAGCCCGGGGTGGCGCGCGCGCAGCGCGTCGAGCAGCGGCGGCACGTCCTTGCGCACGTGGCCGCCGGCGCCGAGGAACAGCGGCACCACGTCGATGCGCGTGCAGCCTGCAGCGGCCAGCGCCTCGCCGGCGGCGGCCAGGTCGGGCGCGAGGAACTCGAGGAAGGCCAGCGCCACCTCGGTGCCGGGGCGCGCGGCGCGCGCCTGCGCGGCGACGGCCTCGAACGGCCGTGCCCAGCGCGGGTCGCGCGCGCCGTGGGCGAACAGCAGCAGGCCGGGCTTGTCGGTCGGGGGGGTCATCGGTAACGCACCAGCCACGCGAACGCGGCCAGCGACAGCAGCAGGTAGACGATGCCGGGCAGCGCGGCGGCGAGCCACGGCGTCCAGTCGCGCAGCATGCCCAGGTGCCCGGAGACGTTGTTCAGCAGCACGAAGCTGATGCCCAGCATGATGCCGCCGAACACCTTGAAGCTCACGCCGCCGGCACGCGCGTGCAGGTAGGCGAACGGCAGCGCCAGCGCCACCATCACGAGGCACGCCAGCGGGTACAGCGCCTTCTTCCAGAACTGGATCGAATAGCGTTGCGCCGCCTGCTCCTGGTCGGCCAGGTGCGCCGCGTAGCGCCACAGTTCGTAGGTCGACATCGTGGCCAGCGGCAGCACCGCCGCCGCGACGACGTCGGCGCGCAGGTGGCTGGGCCAGGGCCACTGCGCGTGGCGTTCGGTGCGCACGGCCGGCGGCGCCTCGCCGGCGGCCTGCGGCGACGGCCACACAGTGCGCTCCACGTCGCGCATCTGCCAGATGTCGTCGGTGCCGATGCGCGCGCCCGCCGCCGAGATGCGCTGCACCAGCCGCTGCTGCGCGTCGAACTCGAAGATGCGGATGCCCTCGAGCTCGCCGCTGCGGCCGATGCGCTGCACGTTGACCGACACGCTGCGTTCGGCGCCGGCGTCGTCGACGTGACGGTCCTTCAGCCAGGCGCCGGTGCGCCCGATCTGCCGCGCGCCGCGCGCCTCGACCTTCACGTTCACCGCGGCACGCTCGCCTGCCGGCGCGACGTGGTCGCCGACGACGAAGGTGACCAGCGCGAACACCGCGCCCAGCGCCGCGAGCAGCCCCAGCGCGCGCGCCGGCCCCAGCCCGCCGGTGCGCAGGATCGTGAACTCCGACGACTGCGCCAGCCGCGACAGCGAGAAGATCGTGCCGATCAGCACCGCGATCGGGAACAGCTCGTAGAAGTTGCCCGGCACCTCGTACAGGCACACGCGCACCGCGTCCCAGGTGGTGTAGCCCTGGCGACCGACGCTGCCGAGCTCGCCCACCAGGTCGACGAAGAAGAACAGCGACAGGAACGCCAGCGCGACGAACAGCACCGAGCCGACGATGTCGCGGTACAGCAGGCGGCGCACGGTGCGCATCGTGTCACCCCGCCGCGCGCCGGCGCGCCAGCAGCGGCGTCACCGCGGCGTGGTCGCGCCACCACAGCAGCGCCATCGCGAAGACGAACACCGCCCCGTGCAGCCCGAACAGGGCCGTGCCCATGCCTAGCCGCGAGCCGGCCACCCAGGCTTGGCTCAGCGTGATCAGGTTGTAATACACGACGAAGGCCAGCAGCGCGAACACCAGGTTCCAGTTGCTCGCGCGCCGCGGGTTGGCCGCCGACAGCCCGATCGCCAGCAGCACCAGGTTGGCCGCGCCCAGCAGCAGCCCGAAGCGCCACACCAGCTCGCCCTGGCGCGCCGGCTGCGGCTCGCGCAGCAGCGCCAGCGTGCTCAGCTCGCGCGGCGGGCGGTCCTCGGCGCGGCGCAGCGCGCGCTCGCTGACGACGATGCGGTAGGTGTCGAAGGTCGCCAGCGCACGCTCGCCGCTGGCCGCGTCGGTCTCGTTGCGCTGGCCCTTCTCGAGCACCAGCACCCGCCGGCCCTCGTCGGACTCGAGGCGCCCGGCCAGCGCCGTGACCACCGACTCGCGACCGTCGCGCTGCGTCAGCACGAACACGTTGCGCGCGTCGACCGCGTCGTCGTCGGCGCGCTCGATGAAGAACACGCGGCTGCCGTCGCGCGACAGCTGGAACACGCCGGGCGTCACGCGCGACAGGTCGCTGCGCTGCTCGTAGCGCTCGCGCAGGTCGGTGCCCATGCGGTTGCCCCAGGGCCAGACGAAGGTCATCAGCAACGCGACGACCAGCAGCACCGGCCACGCGGTGCGCAGCACCGGGCGCACGAAACGCGCCAGCCCGACGCCGCTGGCGAACCAGATCGCCATCTCGCTGTCGCGGTACATGCGCCCGAGCGTGACGACGATGGCCACGAACAGCGACAGCGCGAGCATCGTCGACAGGTGGCCGAGCGAGAGGTAGCCGAGCAGCAACACCACGTCCTGCGGCGCGATGGCGCCGCCCGCGGCCTGACCCAGCGTGCGGATCAGGAACATCGTCAGCACGATGGTCAGGATCACGACCATCGTCGCGCCGAAGGTGCGCGCCAGCTCTCGGCGCACTGTGCTATCGAATAACATCGACCGATCTGAGAACCTCGGCTCATTATGGACTTGCGCACCCAGACCCTTCCGGCCGGCGGCATCGCCGCCGTCGCGGCCGACGCGCTGCTCGTCGTGCTCGTCGGCGACAAGGCGCCGCCCGACCTCGACGCGGCGCTCGCGCCGCTGCTCGACGACGCCGTGAAACACGGCGACTTCGAGCTCAAGCCCTCGCGCACGCTGTACCTGCACCGCCCGGCCGGCGCGAAGGTCGCGCGGCTGGCGTTCGCCGCCGCTGCCGATGCGTCGCCGAAATCGGTGAAGGCGGCGCTGGCGGCCGGCCTCGCGGCGCTCAAGGCGCCCGGCGTGAAGCGCCTCGCGGTCGCGCTGGCCGGCGCCGATGCCGTCGACGACCGTCATGCCGAGGCGCTGGCGCTGGCCGTGGCCGACGCCGTCTACCTGTACCGCCACACCAAGCCCAGCGCGCCGGCGCCTGCCGCGCTGGCCAGCGTCACGCTGCTGGGCACGAAGGCGCAGCAGCCGGTGCTGGCACGCGGGCTGGCGCGCGGCGAGGCCATCGCCGCCGGCGTCACGCTGGCGCGCGAGTGCGCCAATCGGCCGGCCAACCACCTCACGCCCGGCGCGCTGGCCGACCAGGCCAGCGCGCTGGCCAAGTCGCACGGGCTGAAGGCCGAGGTGCTCGAGCGCAAGCACGTCGAGAAGCTCGGCATGGGCGCGTTCCTCGCCGTCGCGCAGGGCTCGCACGAGCCGCTGCGTTTCATCGTGCTGCGCTATCAGGGCGCGGGCAAGACCGACGCGCCGGTGGTGCTGGTGGGCAAGGGCATCACCTTCGACACCGGCGGCATCTCGCTCAAGCCCGCCGCCGAGATGGACGAGATGAAATTCGACATGGGCGGCGCGGCCAGCGTGCTCGGCACGATGCGCGCGGTGGCGCAGCTCAAGCCGAAGGTCAACGTCGTCGCGCTGATCCCGGCGTGCGAGAACATGCCCGGCGGGCGCGCGGTCAAACCCGGCGACGTGGTCACCTCGATGTCGGGGCAGACGATCGAGATCCTGAACACCGACGCCGAGGGTCGGCTGATCCTGTGCGACGCGTTGACCTACGCGGCGCGCTTCAAGCCGCAGGCGGTGGTCGACGTGGCCACGCTCACCGGCGCGTGCATGATCGCGCTGGGGCACCACCACTCGGGGCTGTTCAGCGCCGACGACGCGCTCGCCGCCGACCTGCTCGCCGCCAGCGCCGCGGCGCTCGACCCGGCGTGGCGCATGCCGCTGGACGCCGAGTACGACGAGGCGCTGAAGAGCAACTTCGCCGACATGGCCAACGTCGGCCCGCGCGCCGGCGGCGCGATCACTGCGGCGAAGTTCCTGCAGCGCTTCGCGAAGGACCTGCCGTGGGCGCACCTGGACATCGCCGGCACCGCGTGGAAGAGCGGCACGCACAAGGGCGCCACCGGCCGTCCGGTGGGGCTGCTGACGCACTTCGTGCTGTCGCGCGCGCGCTGAACGTGCCCGTCAGCCAGGCGAGTGCGCCCGTGCCCGAGGTCGCGTTCCACACCGGCGTGAGCGACAAGCTCGGCTACGCCTGCCGGCTGTTGCGCAAGGCCTGGCGCCAGCGCCAGCGCGTGGCGGTGACCGGCGCGCCGGCGACGCTGGCGCGGCTGGACGCGCAGCTGTGGGTGTTCGAGCCGCAGGAGTTCATCCCGCACTTGCGGCTGGCGCGCGGCGCCGCGCCGGCCGAGCGCGTCGCGCAGCGCACGCCGATCTGGCTGGTCGACGCCGGCACGCCGGCGCCCGGCTGCAAAGTGCTGGTCAACCTGGGCCCCGACTGGCCCGGCGACGCGGCGGCGTTCGATCGCGTCGTGGAACTGGTCGACGCCAGCGACGACGATCGCCAGGCCGGGCGCCGGCGCTGGAACGCGTACAAGGCCGCCGGCTGGGACGTCGTGCACCACCCGCAGCGCGAGGGCTGAGCGTGGACCTGCGCCGCCAGCCCTTCGAGCCGCACGCCGTCGGTGCGCGCCTGCCCACGCTGACCGAGGTCGTCGAGGTGGCGCTGCCGCCGCTGCCGGCCTCGGCCGCTCCGGCGCCTGCCGAACCCGCCGCTCCCGAGCTGCCGCCGGCGCCGCCCGCGCCGCCGCCGATCGACGCCGCCGCACTGGGCACGCAGCTGCTCGACGCGCTGCTGCCGCGCATCGACGCCTTCGTCGAGGCGCGGCTGCGCGAGTCGCTGGCGCGGCTGACGACGGTGGTCGTGGCCGACGCGCGCACCGCGCTGGCCGCCGAACTGCGCAGCGCGGTGGCCGACGCCGTGGCCGGCGCGCTGACCGAGCCCGAACCCAACGGCGGCGAAGGGCGCGGCGGCGACGGCCGCGCGGACGAGCCGCGCGCGGGCGATTTCGGCGACGACGCGGCCGACGGCAAACGCTGAACCCGCCTGGCGCGGCTTCGCACTTACCCGCAGCGGCAACGCGGCGCAGTTGGAGTATCGTTCGCGCCGCTGAGAAGAACCCTCTCCGCTCACCGCAAACCACCGGAGGTATCGCATGCAAGTCAGAGCGAACGTCATCGTCGCCTCGGCTGCCCTGCTGTTCGCGGGCACCGTCGCGGCCCAGGATCTCGTCGTCAAGATCGGCCACGTCGGCCCGACCAGCGGTTCCATCGCCCACCTGGGCAAGGACAACGAAAACGGCGCGCGCATGGCCATCGATGAACGCTGCAGATAAGCCGACTGGCGCGGCTTGCCGCGACAGGTCGGCTTGATTGGCTTGTTAGGTGCGCGGAGGCGAAGAGATGAAAGTTGCATGCATATTGGCGCAGGAAACGTACAAGCCTGGCGACCTGCCGCCGGAAGGATATTTGGCCTGGCACGAGTGGGCGGAGGTGCAGCGCAAGGCGGGGATAAAGCAGGTGCAGTGCGGCAAGTGCGGCTTGTGGAGGACGCCGCAGGAACTGAGCGCCGAAGTGCTGGAGTTCGAGGCAAAGGACCGGCGCGGAAGGACAGTGCCGCAGCGCCTGCCGGTGTGCAGCAAGTGCGCACCTAACTCAACGCCAAGGGCGTGACGATCGGCGGCAGGAAGGCGAAGTTCGAACTGCTCGCCGAAGACGACGCCGCCGACCCGAAGCAGGGCACCGCGGCGGCACAGAAGCTCGTCGACAGCAAGGTCAACGGCGTGATCGGCCACCTGAACTCGGGCACGACGATTCCCGCGTCGAAGCTCTACCACGACGCCGGGATCCCGCAGATCTCGCCGTCGGCGACCAACCCGCGCTACACGCGCCAGGGCTACAAGACCGCGTTCCGCGTGGTGGCCGACGACGTGCACCTCGGCGGCACGCTGGGCCGTTACGCGGTCGAGCAACTCAAGGGCCAGCGCGTCGCCGTCATCGACGATCGCACCGCCTACGGCCAGGGCGTGGCCGACGAGTTCGAGAAGGGCGTCAAGGGCAAGGGCGGCAACGTCGTCGGGCGCGAGTTCACCAACGACAAGGCCACCGACTTCACCGCGATCCTGACCAGCCTGAAGGGCAAGAACCCCGATGTCGTGTTCTTCGGCGGCATGGACGCCGTCGCCGGCCCGATGCTGCGCCAGATGAAGCAGCTGGGCATCAACGCCAAGTTCATGGGCGGTGACGGCATCTGCACGGGCGAACTGCCCAAGCTGGCCGCCGGCACGATGGCCGATGGCCAGGTGGTGTGCGCCGAAGCCGGCGGTGTCGAGGGCGAGTTCAAGGGCAGCCTCGACAAGTTCAGAGCCGACTACAAGAAGAAGTTCGGCATCGACGTGCAGTTGTATGCCCCCTACGTCTACGACGCTGTCAACGTGATGGTGGCGGCGATGCAGCGCGCGGGTTCGGCCGACCCGGCCAAGTACCTGCCCGAGCTCGTCAAGAGCAACCACAAGGGCGTGACCGGCACCATCGCCTTCGACGAGAAGGGCGACATCAAGAACGGCGCGCTGACGCTGTTCACCTACAAGGGCGGCCAGCGCGAGCAGATCGCCGTCGTGCGCTGATCCGCACCCGGGCGTTGCAACCGAGGGCGCCGGCCGCGAGGCCGGCGCCCTTTTCGTTGCATCATGCGCATCGACGTACACCGACCCGAGGGGCTGCCGCATGGATCCGAGCGAACTGGCATCGAGCTTCGACCTGCCCAAGCGCGCCGTCGCGTTGGTGCTGGCCGGAGGCCGCGGCAGCCGGCTGAAGAACCTCACCGACCGTCGCGCCAAGCCTGCGGTGTACTTCGGCGGCAAGTTCCGCATCGTCGACTTCGCGCTGTCGAACTGCATGAATTCGGGCATCCGGCGCATCGCGGTGATCACGCAGTACAAGAGCCACAGCCTGCTGCGCCACCTGCAGCGCGGCTGGGCCTTCCTGAAGAGCGAGATGAACGAGTTCGTCGACCTGCTGCCGGCGCAGCAGCGCGTCGACGAGGAGAGCTGGTACCGCGGCACCGCCGACGCCGTGTACCAGAACCTGGACATCCTCGCCGGCTACGACGCCGACTACGTCGTCGTGCTCGCCGGCGACCACGTCTACAAGATGAACTACGCGCTGATGCTGGCCGACCACGTCGCGCACGGCCGCCCGTGCACGGTGGGCTGCATCGAGGTGCCGCGGCGCGAGGCCAGCGGCTTCGGCGTGATGGCCATCGACGACAGCCGGCTGATCACCGACTTCGTCGAGAAGCCCGCCGACCCGCCGGCGATGCCCGGGCGCCCCGACATCAGCCTGGCGAGCATGGGCATCTACGTCTTCGACGCCGACTACCTGTACGAGCACCTGCGCCTGGACATGCTCGACGCCGCCTCGAGCCACGACTTCGGCAAGGACGTGATCCCCCACGTCGTGCGCCGGCGCGAGGCGGTGGCGCACCCGTTCGGGCTGAGCTGCGTGGGCACGCACCCCGGCGAGGAGCCGTACTGGCGCGACGTCGGCACCATCGACGCGTACTGGGACGCCAACATCGACCTCACCGCCACCGACCCGCTGCTCAACCTGTACGACACGCGCTGGCCGGTCTGGACCTACCAGCCGCAGCTGCCGCCGGCGAAGTTCGTGCACAACGTCGACGACCGCCGCGGCATGGCCATCGAGTCGCTGGTCTCGGGCGGGTGCATCGTCTCGGGGCGCACCTGGCGCTCGGTGCTGTTCTCCAGCGTGCGCGTGCACTCGTACGCGCAGGTCGACTGGTCGGTGCTGCTGCCCGGCGTCGAGGTGGGCCGCCGCGCGCGGCTGAACCGCGTCGTCGTCGACCGCGGCTGCGTGATTCCCGACGACATGGTGATCGGCCACGACCCGGCCGCCGACGCGCGGCGCTTCTACCGCAGCGAGGCCGGCATCACGCTGGTCACGTCCGAGATGCTGAAGCGGCTGGGCGAGCCGGGCGCGCCGGCATGAGGGTGCTGCAGGTCGCCGCCGAGGTGTTCCCGCTGGTCAAGACCGGCGGGCTGGCCGACGTGGTCGGCGCGCTGCCGCCGGCGCTGGCCGCGCAGGGCGTCGACACGCAGCTGCTGCTGCCCGGGCTGCCGGCGGTGGCCGGCGCGCTGCACGGCGCGCGCACCGTGGCGCAGCTCGGGCCGATGTTCGGCGCCGCGCGCGTCGCCCTGCTGCACGGGCGGCTGCACGGCGTCGACGTGCCGGCCTACGTGCTCGACGCGCCGTACCTGTACCGGCGCGAAGGCAACCCCTACCTGGGCCCCGACGGCCACGACTGGCCCGACAACCTGCAGCGCTTCGCGCTGCTCGGCTGGGCCGCGGCGCACCTGGCCGGCGGCGAGCTCGATCCGCGCTGGCAACCCGAGCTGCTGCACGCGCACGACTGGCACGCCGCGCTGGCCTGCGCGCACCTGGCGATGCACCCCAGCACCGCCGCGGCGAGCGTGTTCACGATCCACAACCTGGCCTACCAGGGGTTGTTCCCGCTGGGCGACTTCGCGCTGCTCGGGCTGTCGCAGCGGGTGCTGTGGCCGCACGGCATCGAGTTCCACCGCCAGGTGTCGTTCATGAAGGCCGGGCTGCTGTACGCCGACCGCATCAGCACCGTCAGCCCCACCTACGCGCGCGAGATCGCCACGCCCGAGTTCGGCTGCGGGCTCGAAGGCGTGCTGCGCGACCGCGGCGCCGACGTGCGCGGCATCCTCAACGGCGTCGACGGCGCCCTGTGGAACCCGGCCACCGACCGCGCGATCGCCGCGCGCTACGACGCCGCGTCGCTGGCCGGCAAGGCCTACTGCAAGGCCGCGCTGCAGCGCGAGTTCGGCCTGCCCGAGCGCGCCGACGCACCGCTGCTGGGCGTGGTCAGCCGGCTCACGTCGCAGAAGGGGCTGGACCTGCTGCTCGGCGCGCTGCCGGCGTGGGTCGAACGCGGCGGCCAGCTGGTGGTGCAGGGCAGCGGCGAGGCCGCGCTGGAGCAGGCGCTGCGCGCCGCGGCGGCGCGCCACCCACAGCAGGTGGCGCTGCACCTGGGCTACGACGAGCCGCGTGCGCACCGCGTCGTGGCCGGCGCCGACGTCATCGTCGTGCCGTCGCGTTTCGAGCCCTGCGGGCTGACGCAGATGTACGGGCTGCGCTACGGCACCTTGCCGCTGGTGCGCCGCGTCGGCGGGTTGGCCGACACCGTGGTCGACGCCGACGAAGCCGCGCTTGCCGCCGACCGCGCCACCGGCTTCGTGTTCGACGCGGCGCACGCCGACGCCGTTGACGCCGCGCTGCGCCGCGTGTGGGCGCTGTTCCGCGAGCCGGCGCGCTGGCAGCAGGTGATGCGCCGTGCGATGGCGCAGACCTTCGGCTGGGACGACGCGGCGCGCCAGTACCGTGCGCTGTACGACGACGCCGCCGAGGCGCGCCGCACGCATCCGCGCGGCGTGTACCGCTGAACCGACCCCCCGCAGGCGGCGCCGCCGCCGGCAAGCCGCGCTGCGGCATGGACGCGGCCGGGCTGCGCACACCGCGGCCGCACCCGGCCGCACGCCAGCCCACGACACGGCGCGAGGCGTTCGGCCGTGGCGCGTGCCGGGTCGTCACCGCGCTCGCGGCGGCCGCCGGTTTGGTGGTGCCGCTGCCGATGCACGAGCTGCCGGGCCGTGTCGGCCTTGCGAGCCGGCTTCGAACACGGGGGTCGTCGAGTAGAGAGAAATAGTTATTTCTGATTGCGTAGCATATATTTCATCCATGTGGAGCGCGCTCTTCCTCACGCTGCCGACGCAGCCCAGCGCCGTGCGGCTGCGCGTGTGGCGCTCGCTGAAGGCCCTGGGCGCGGCCGCGCTGCGCGACGGGGTGTACCTGCTGCCCGCCGCGCGGTGCGCCCTGTTCGACCGGGTGACGGCCGAGGTGCGAGCCCATGGCGGCCAGGCCAGCGTGCTCGACCTGTCGACGCGCGACGACACGCTGCGCGCTGAACTGCTGGCGCTGTTCGACCGCAGCGAAGACTATCGGGCATGGCGCGCGCAGGCGCAGGCGCTGGCGGGTGCGCTGGGCAGCCTGGACGAGGCCGAGGCCCGGCGACGGCTGCGCGCCGTCGCCGAGTCGCTGCAGGCGATCGAGCAGGTCGACCACTATCCGGGTGCCGCCGCCGATCAGGCCCGCGCCGAACTCGACGCCTTGCGCCTGGCGCTGGACGGGCGCTTCTCGCGCGGCGAGCCGGTGGCGCGCGCGGCGCAGGGCATCGTGCGGCTCGACGCGCGCAGGTTCCGCGGCAAGCGCTGGGCCACGCGCGCGCGCCCCTGGGTCGACCGCCTGGCCTGTGCCTGGCTCATCCGGCGCTTCGTCGACCCCGACGCCCGCTTCGTGTGGCTCGCCGACCCGGCGGGCGCGACGCCGCCGCCGCGCGGCGCGCTGGGCTTCGACTTCGACGGCGCGCGCTTCACGCACGCGGGCGCGCGCGTCAGCGTCGAGGTGCTGGCCGCCAGCTTCGGCCTGGATGGCGACCCGCGCGTGCAGCGCATCGCCCGCGCGGTGCACTACCTCGACGTCGGCGGCATCCCGGCGCCCGAGGCGGCGGGGCTCGAGGCGGTGCTCGCCGGCCTGCGTGAGGTGCACGCCGACGACGACCGGCTGGTCGAAGCCGCGGCCACGGTGTTCGACGCGCTGTACGCGGCCCCGGCCGCGACGGCATGACCACGACGGCACCCCCGGCCCGCGCGGCTGCACCCGCATCGGTGCCGTTCGCCGAGGCCTTGCGCTTCTGGCTCAAGCTGGGCTTCATCAGCTTCGGCGGGCCGGCGGGGCAGATCGCCATCATGCACACCGAACTGGTGGAACGCCGACGCTGGATCAGCGAGCAGCGTTTCCTGCACGCGCTGAACTACTGCATGCTGCTGCCGGGTCCGGAGGCCCAGCAGCTGGCCACCTACATCGGCTGGCTGCTGCACCGCACCTGGGGCGGCATCGTCGCCGGCGCGCTGTTCGTGCTGCCGTCGCTGTTCATCCTCGTCGCGCTGAGCTGGATCTACCTGCGCTTCGGCGACGTCGCGGTGGTGGCCGGCATCTTCTTCGGGCTGAAGCCGGCGGTGACGGCGCTGGTGCTGCACGCGGCGTACCGCATCGGCACGCGGGCGCTGCAGAACCGCTGGATGTGGGGCATCGCGGCGGCATCGTTCGTCGCGATCTTCGCCTTCGACACCCCGTTCCCGGCGATCGTCGCCGCTGCCGCGCTGATCGGTGCGGTCGGCGCGCGGCGCTGGCCCCGGGTGTTCGCCCTCGGCGGCGGGCACGGCGGCGTGCGTGCCGGCCCGGGTTCCGCGCTGATCGACGACGACACGCCGACGCCACCCCACGCGCGCTTCTCGCGCGGCCATCTGGCCAGGGTGCTGGCCGCGGGCCTGGGCCTGTGGCTGCTGGTGATGGCGGCGCTGGTCGCCGCGACCGGGCTGCACGGCACGCTGACGCAGATGGGCTGGTTCTTCACCAAGGCGGCGTGGCTGACCTTCGGCGGGGCCTACGCGGTGCTGCCCTACGTGTACCAGGGGGCGGTCGAGCACCACCAGTGGCTCAGCGGCCCGCAGATGATCGACGGCCTCGCGCTGGGCGAGACCACGCCCGGGCCGCTGATCATGGTGGTGGCCTTCGTCGGCTTCGTCGGCGGGTGGTTCAAGCAGGTGCTCGGGCCCGACGCGCTGTTCGCCGGCGGGGCGTTGGCCGCCGTCGTCGTGACGTTCTTCACCTTCCTGCCGAGCTTCGTGTTCATCCTGGCCGGCGGTCCGGCGGTCGAGGCCACGCACGGCCGGCTGGGTTTCACCGCCCCGCTGTCGGCGATCACGGCGGCGGTGGTCGGCGTGATCGTCAACCTGGCGATGTTCTTCGCCTACCACGTGCTGTGGCCGCAGGGCTTCGGCGGGCGTTTCGACGTCGCGTCGGCGTTGATCGCGATCGGCGCGGCGGTGGCACTGTGGCGCTACAAGGTCGGCGTGCTGCCGCTGCTCGGGGTGTGTGCCGCCGCCGGGCTGGCGGTGACGCTGCTCGTGCCGGCGTGACACTGAAAGGAGGCGCTTCCATGGACGCTCGCAGCCACCCGTTGCCGATCGACGCGCAGGCGCGGCGCGGTTCGCCGAAGTCGCTGATCGGCGACGACGGCGGCGACGCCGACCACGACGCCGGCGCCGCGAGGCATCCGGACGCGATGCGCGCCGGGGTCGCCGCGCTGCAGGAACTGTGCGTCGCCAGCCTCGGCGGCGACGGCACGACGATGGAGCCGGCCTGGGCGATGGCGCTGGAGGCCAGCTTCGGCAGCGTCGGGCGCTGGCGCGAGGCGTTCGTCGCGATGCGCACGGCCCATGGCGGCGCCCCGGGTTGGCTGCTGCTCGCGCTGCGGCCACGCGACGGCACGCTGGTCAACCAGTGGGCGGCCGACCCTGTGCACGCGCTCGCCGCCGGCGTGGCGGTGCTCGCCCCCGACCTGCACGGGCCCCCCCGCCACGACGGCGCCGCGGCGCGCGCCGGCATCGACGCCCTCGTGGCCCGCATCGACTGGGCCCGCGTCTGCGCGCGCTACCAGGCCGCGGTGCACGCCGCGAGCGAACCCTTCGCGGTGGCGCCGCAGCAGGTGGCGGGAAGGCTGCCGATCGACGTGCGGCGCGCCGGCGTCTACGCGCAGGCGTCGCAGGTCATCGAAGGTGCGCGCTGGCGCGACCCGGCGCAGGTCGCGCACTGGGCGGGTGAACTGCCCGCCGCACGCGGGGTGGTCGTCTACTGCGTCCGCGGGCACGAGGTGAGTCGCGCCACCGCGCTGCGGTTGAGGGCGGCCGGCATCGACGCGCGTTTCCTGCGCGGCGGCATCGACGCCTGGGCGGCGGCCGGACGTCCGTTGGCCGACAAGCCGGTGCGCTGAACGTCGCGGGCCGACCCGTGCCCCCGCGCATCGCGCTGCTGTACCCGGGCGACCGCGCCATGCGCGACCGCGCCGACCCGGCCGAGAGCCGCTTCGCCGCGCTGTTCGCGGCTTTCGAGGCGGCCGGGCTGGCCGCCGAACCCGCCGTCTGGCACGACGACTTTGCCGACGAGGTGCGCGAGCAGCTGCGCCGCACCGATGCCGTGCTGGTGTGGTGCAACCCGATCGAAGGCGGGCACCGCCGCGACCGCCTCGACGCACTGCTGCGCGACGTCGCCGCCGACGGCGTGCTCGTCAGCACGCACCCCGACACGATCCTGCGCCTGGGCACCAAGGACGTGCTCGTCGACACCCGCGACCTGCCGTTCGGCAGCGACGTGCACCGCGTCGCGAGCCTGGCGCAGCTCGCCGCCGAACTGCCGGCACGGCTGGCGCAGGGGCCGCGCGTGCTCAAGCAGCATCGCGGCCACAGCGGCATCGGCGTGTGGCGCGTCGAGCGGGCCGGCGACGGCGGGCTGCTCGTGCAGCACGCCCGGCGCGGCAGTGTGCCGCAGCGCATGGACATCGCGGCCCTGCAGGCGACGCTGGCCCCGTACTTCGAGCCCGAGGCCGGCGCTCACATGGTCGACCAGGCCTGGCAGCCGCGCATCGCCGAGGGCATGGTGCGCGCCTACCTCGTCGAGGACCGGGTCGTCGGCTTCGGCGTGCAGGCCGTCAACGCGCTGCACCCCGGCGAGCCGCTGCCCGGGCCGCGCCGCTATCACGGTCCGCAGCTGGCGGCAGGCCGGTGGCTGAAGCGGCGGCTGGAGTCGCAATGGGTCGGCCTGCTGAGCCAACGCCTGGGCCTGCTCCCCGAGCGGCTGCCGCTGCTGTGGGACTGCGACTTCATGTTCGGCGAGCCGCGCCCCGGCGACCTGCAGCCTTGCGTGCTGTGCGAGATCAACGTCAGCAGCGTGTCGCCGTTTCCCCCGTCGGCGATCGAGCCGCTGGTCGCGGCGACGATGCGGCGCCTGCGGCGCCGCCCGATGCGCTGAGCCGGCTTCGCCGCCGCGACCTTCGACGCCGGCGGCGATGCGCGCTCGGGCCGGCGTGGCCCGTGCGGCGCGTTCGCCGCGTGCGTCGAGCCGGTCGCGCCCCGCGCTCAGTGACGGTGCGTGTGGTGCGCGTCGGGCACGTGCGCGTGCGCATGGCGCAGCGGTGCGTGCCGGTGGCGGTGGCTGTGCTCGCCGACCGGCATCGGGTCGTGCACGTGGTCGTGGTGGCCGTCGTCGTGGCGGTGCGCGTGCTCGTGTTCCAGCGCGTCGTGCTGGTGTTCGTGCGCGTGCCGTTCCGCGAGGTGCAGCACCACGCCGGCCAGCATCAGCAGTCCGCCCAGCGGCATCAGGGCGCCGGCCACGCGATCGCCGAGCGCCACCGCAAAGGCGGCGCCGATGAACGGCGCGCACGCGTACACCGAGCCGGTGCGGCCGGCGCCGAAGGCGCGCTGCGCCAGCAGGTACAGGCGCAGGCTCAGGCCGTATCCGGTGCCGCCGACCAGCACCAGCGCCAGCGCTGCGCGCGCGCTCGGCAGCGGTTCGGACAGCGCCAGCGCCGCCAGCGCCGCGGCACTGGCGCCGAGCAGGGCCTTGCCCATCACAACCTGGCTCGGATCGCGTTCGGCCAGCGCGCGCGACAGCGTGTTGTCGACCCCCCAGGCCGCGGTGGCCGCGAGCACGGCCAGCAGACCCCACAATTGCGTCTCGCCGACGCGCCCCTGGTCCAGCACCAGCACTGCGCCGCCGGCCATCAGCAGCAGCAGCGCGGCCCGGACGCGGCGGTCCATCGACTCGCGGTGCACCCAGCCCGCCAGCAGCGCGGTGAACAAGGCTTCCAGCGTCAGCATCAGCGACGCGCTGGTGGCGCTGGTGCGCTGCAGGCCCCAGGCCAGCGCCACCGGGCCGGCGACGGCGCCGAACGCGGCCATGCCCGCCAGCACCGGCAGGTCGCGTGCCGCCAGCTGCGCCTCGCGGGCCGCGGGCCGCCGCGTCATCGCGCCCACCAGTGCCGCGCCGGCGTAGAGCAGGGCTGCGGTCGTGAACGCGCCCAGGCCGGCACCGAAGCGCTGCACCAGCGGCGTGCTGACGCCGAACAGCACCGCGGCCAGCAGGGCCAGCAGGCCGCCGCGCAGTGCGGGCATCGCGTGGCTTGCCGTGCGGGGTGCGGGTGTCATGGCGGAGGGAGCGGGATTCGAACCCGCGGTGGGCTGTTCACCCACACACGCTTT
>NZ_DAOKZA010000045.1:0-29964 GCF_035325925.1 Azohydromonas sp.
GTTGTTGATGAAGTACGGCGACAGGTAGCCGCGGTCGAACTGCATGCCCTCGACGACGTCGAGCTCGTTGTTCAGGCTCTTGCCGTCCTCGACGGTGATCACGCCTTCCTTGCCGACCTTGTCCATCGCGTCGGCGATGATCTTGCCGATCGACTCGTCGCTGTTCGCCGAGATCGAGCCGACCTGGCTGATCTCCTTGCTGGTGGTCGTCGGCTTGCTGATCTTCTTCAGCTCCTCGACCAGCGACTCGACGGCCTTGTCGATGCCGCGCTTGAGGTCCATCGGGTTCATGCCCGCGGCGACGTACTTCATGCCCTCGCGCACGATCGACTGCGCGAGCACGGTGGCGGTCGTCGTGCCGTCGCCGGCGGCGTCGCTGGTCTTGGAGGCGACCTCCTTGACCATCTGCGCGCCCATGTTCTGCAGCTTGTCCTTGAGCTCGATCTCCTTGGCGACCGAGACACCGTCCTTGGTGACGGTGGGGGCGCCGAACGAGCGCTCGAGCACCACGTTGCGGCCCTTCGGGCCCAGCGTGACCTTGACGGCGTTGGCCAGGATGTTCACGCCGTCGACCATGCGATGACGCGCGTCGGCGCCGAAAACAACGTCTTTAGCAGCCATGTGCTTCTCTCCGAAATCTTGAAGTGCCGGCTGTCGCCGGCGGGGTCTTCTGTCTGCGGCCGGCCCCGGCGGGCCTCAGCTTGGCCGCGCCAAGTCAGCCTTCGACGAAAGTGAATCGCCTGCGGCGATTCACTTCTCGATGACGGCGAAGAGGTCCTCTTCGCGCATCACGAGCAACTCGTCGCCGTCGACCTTGACGGTCTGGCCGCTGTACTTGCCGAACAGCACGCGGTCGCCGACCTTGATGTTCAGCGCGACGAAGTCGCCCTTGTCGTTGCGCTTGCCCGGGCCCACGGCCATCACCTCGCCCTGGTCGGGCTTCTCGGCGGCGTTGTCGGGGATCACGATGCCCGAGGCGGTCTTGGTTTCGTTCTCCAGGCGCTTGACGATCACGCGATCGTGCAACGGACGAAGTTTCATGGCATCTCCTGAACGGGGATCGATGTGCAATGGTCAGTGAACTGGCGAAAGTGAACGCCCGCCCACTTCAGCTTGGTTCGGCTGCGAGCGCCGCAACCGCTAGCACTCACCTGCGGCGAGTGCTAACAGCGCGGATTATAGGGACCGATCGCGCGGCTTCAAGAGGCCATGCGCACTGTGGGGCGCGATGTTCGCCCCACCCGCGCCGACGACCTGCCGGGCCGGGTGCCGGGTGCGTGCGCCCGAAAGACGGATGGCGTCGGCCGCCGCGCGCGGCCGCCCGCGGCGCGCCGTCTAGTGCAGCGGCGGTGTGGACTCGTCGCCGTCGTCGGGGGCCGCGGGAGCGTCGACGCGGTAGCTCTCGCTGGCCCAGGCACCGAGGTCGTGCGTGCGGCAGCGCTCGCTGCAGAACGGGCGCCACGGGTTGTCGACGTCGTACCAGGCGGGGCCGCCGCAAGCCGGGCAGCGCACGCGGCGGCGCGCAGGCGGCGACGGCGGCGACGGTTCGCTCACGGTCCGCTCAGGCGCACAGCGTCAGCTCGAAGCTGGCGTCGCTGCCGGCCGGTCGCAGGCGGCCGTCGGGCTCGGTCTTCATCAGCCGCACCGACACCATCAACCGGTGGCCGCTGATCTCGGGGATCAGCTCGGCGTCGTCCAGCCGCACGCGCAGCAACTGGTAGACCTTGCCCTGCGGCAGGCTCTGCTGGAACTGCCCGCCGGGGGCGACGACGCGGTGCGGCACGCCGGTGTCGCGCAGCAGCCCGAGCAGCACGTGCAGCGCTGCGGCGAGCGGGTTGAGCGTCTCCATCCAGCGCAGCAGGTCGGCGCGGCGCCGCTCGGGCGGGTGCTGCTGCCAGGCGTAGTACGCCGGCAGGTCGAACTCGCAGGTGCCGCCGGGGATGCTGATGCGGCTGCGGATGCTCATCAGCCACTCGTTGCCCGCCAGCGCGGCGCCGGCCTTGCCGGGCAGCTGGTTCAGCGCGTCGAACGCGGCGTCGACGCGGCCGACGACCTCGTCGAGCACGCCCTCGGCGATCGCCGGGTTGCCGCGATAGGCGTTGAGCTGCGCGCGCTGGCGCTCGAGCTCCTTGAGCAGGTCGGACTTGAGGTCGGCGCGCGCGGCGACGTCCATCACCTCGAAGATCGTCGCCAGCGCGAAGTGGTGGTCGAGCGCGGCAGGGCGCGGGATCAGCTGGCCGAGGCGGTCGAACAGGTGTTCGAGCCGCAGCATCGTGCGGATGCCTTCGTTGAACGGGTATTCGTAAAGGACCAAGGCCGCTTCCCAGACCGCGACGGCGCGCCGGCGGTGCGCCTCACGCCATGGCGGCGCATTGTTTCACAGCCTCTGCCTGCGCCAGTGCGCCCACAGCGCGTCGACCTCGGCGTGCAGCGCCTCGAGCGTGAGGTCGACGTTGTGGATCACCGCGTCGGCCACGGCGCGCCGGCGCGCCCGTGGCGCCTGCTGCGCGATCACCCGGCGCACCGCGTCGGCGTCCCAGCCCGAGCGGCGCATCACGCGTTCGACCTGCGTCGCCTCGTCGCAGTCGACCACCAGCACGCGCTGCACGCGTGCGCGCCAGTGGCGCGACTCGGCCAGCAGCGGCACGTCGAACACCACCGGCCGCGCGCCGGCGGTGGCGGCCTGGCGCTCGCACTCGGCGCCGATCAGCGGGTGCAACAGCGCCTCGAGGCGCTGCCGCACCGCGGGGTCGGCGAAGGCCAGCGTGCGCATGTGCGCGCGGTCGAGCGCGCCCTGCGCGTCGATGGCCTGCGGCCCGAAGGCCTCGCGCAGCGGGCCGATCGCGGCGCCGCCGGTGGCGGTCAGCGCGCGCGCGATCGCGTCGGCGTCGACCACCGCGGCGCCGAGCGCAGCGAGCCGCGCGGCGACCGTGCTCTTGCCGGTGCCGATGCCGCCGGTCAGCCCGATGTGCATGCCGGCAGCGCCCGCAGTCCCGCGCTCAGGCCCAGCCGAACCAGCCGCGCACCGTGTCGGCGCCGGCGAGCATGACGACCAGACCGGCCCCGGCGAGGAACGGGCCGAAAGGCACGTAGCGCCCCTCGCGCAACGACGCGGCCAGCTTCATCGCGATGCCGACGACCGCACCGATCACCGAGGCCATCAGCAGGACCGGCACGATCATCTGCCAGCCCAGCCAGGCGCCGAGCGCGGCGAGCAGCTTGAAGTCGCCGTAGCCCATGCCTTCCTTGCCGGTGGTCAGCTTGAACAGCCAGTACACCGACCACAGCGACAGGTAGCCGGCGGCCGCGCCCCACACCGCGTCGGCCAGCGGCAGCGTCCAGCCGACCGCGGCGGCCACCAGCCCGCTCCACAGCAGCGGCATCGTCAGCGCGTCGGGCAGCACGGTAGTGTCCCAGTCGATCGCCGCGAGCGCCACCAGCGCCGCCGCCACGGCGCACCACAGCAGCGCCACCGGCTGCGCGCCGAAGCGCCAGCCGATCGCGGCGAACAGTGCGGCGGTCAGCAGCTCGACCAGCGGATAGCGCGCCGAGATGCGTCCACCGCACCCGGCGCAGCGCGCCTTCAGCCGCAGCCAGCCGAGCACCGGGACGTTTTCGTGCCAGGCGATTGCGCGTCCGCAACTCGGGCAGCGCGAGCGCGGCACCGCCAGCCCGAGGGGGGGCAACGCGTCGAGGGAGGTGTCCAGCGCCTTGGCGGCCTGCGCCAGCGCGGGTGGCGCGGTGCCGGCGGCGCGCGTGCCGAACACGCGCTGCCACGACCCGGCATCGGCGAGCTGCTGCGCCACGTCGGCCCACCACTGCCGCTCGATCATCAGCGGCAGACGGTGCGCGACGACGTTGAGGAAGCTGCCGACGACCAGCCCGAGCAGCCCCAGCGTCGCCGGGTGCAGCAGCAGGTCCAGCGGCAGCGCGTCCAGCGCCTCGCGCACCGCGTCAGACCACCGCGCCGAGCTTGAAGATCGGCAGGTACATCGACACCACGATGCCGCCGATCAGGACGCCCAGGATGACGATGATGAACGGCTCCATCAGGCTCGACAGCCCCTTGACCATCTCGTCGACCTCTTCCTCGTAGAACTCGGCGGCCTTGCCCAGCATGTGGTCGAGCGAGCCCGACTCCTCGCCGATCGAGCTCATCTGCAGCACCATGCTCGGGAACACCCCGGTGGCCTGCATGGACGAAGTCAACGCCGAGCCGGTGGCGACGTCCTTCTGGATCTTCTCGGTGGCCTCGACGAACACCGCGTTGCCCGACGCGCCGCCCACCGAGTCGAGCGCCTCGACCAGCGGCACGCCGGCGGCGAACATCGTCGACAGCGTGCGCGTCCAGCGTGCAATCACCGACTTGTAGATCAGGTCGCCGAACACCGGGATCTTCAGCAGCAGCCGGTCCATGAACTTCTGCATCTTCTCGCTGCGTCGCCAGCTCTGCATGAAGAAGTAGCCGCCGCCGATCAGCACGCCGAAGATGATGTACCAGTAGGCGACGAAGAACTCGCTCATCGCGATCACCGCCAGCGTCGGCGCCGGCAGGTCGGCACCGAAGGACGAGAACACGTCCTTGAACGCCGGGATCACGAAGATCATGATCACCGACAGCACGACGAAGGCGACCACCAGCACCGCCACCGGGTAGATCAGCGCCGACTTGATCTTCTGCTGCAGCGCCAGCGTCTTCTCCTCGTACAGCGCCAGGCGGTCGAGCAGCGCCTCGAGGATGCCGCCGGCCTCGCCGGCCTCGACCAGGTTGCAGTACAGCGCGTTGAAGTACAGCGGGTGCTTGCGGAACGCCGCCGACAGGCTGGTGCCGGTCTCGACGTCGGAGCGGATGTCGGTCAGCAGCCGCGTCAGCTTGGGGTTCGGGCTGCCGCGCGCGACGATGTCGAAGGCCTGCAACAGCGGCACGCCGGCCTTCATCATCGTCGCCAGCTGGCGCGTGAAGACCGCGATGTCCTTCTGCTTGATCGACCGGCCGCCGCTCAGGCGGCGCTTCTTCACCTTCGTGACGAGCACGCCCTGGCGGCGCAGCGCGGCATTGACGGCGGCCTCGCCGCCCGAGCGCATCTCGCCGCGGACGACCTTGCCGTTCTTGTCCTTGCCTTCCCACTCGAAGACGAATTCCTTGATGCTCGGTCGCGCGGCTGCCGCAGTCGCCATAAAGCCTCCGGGACGGATCCCCAACGAACGGTTTTCGGCACGCGGGTGCCGTGATTGAGCGCTGTTGTAACCGATTCACGGGCGCGTGCCGGCGCACGCGCAGGATCACTCGTTGGTCACCGTGATGACTTCCTCGAGCGTGGTCACCCCGTTGCGCACCTTGACCAGCCCGGACTGGCGCAGGTCGCGCACCCCTTCCTTCTGCGCCTGCTGCGCGATGTCCAGCGCCGTGCCCTCGGCCAGGATGATGCGCTGGATCGCCTCGGTGATCGGCATCACCTGGTACAGGCCGACGCGTCCCTTGTAACCATTGGTGCACGCCGAGCAGCCCACCGCGCGGTACGGCTGCCACGACCCGTCGAGGTCGGTGTCCTTGAAGCCGGCGCGCAGCAGCGACTCGCGCGGGTAGTCGGCCGGCTTCTTGCAGTTCTCGCACAGCCGCCGCGCCAGCCGCTGCGCGCTGATCAGCAGCACGCTCGAGGCGACGTTGAACGGCGCCACGCCCATGTTCATCAGCCGGGTCAGCGTCGTCGGCGCGTCGTTGGTGTGCAGCGTCGACATCACCAAGTGGCCGGTCTGGGCGGCCTTGATCGCGATGTCGGCGGTCTCGAGGTCGCGGATCTCGCCGACCATGATCACGTCGGGGTCCTGGCGCAGGAACGAGCGCAGCGCCGCGGCGAAGGTCAGGCCGGCCTTGTCGTTGACGTTGACCTGGTTGATGCCCGGCAGGTTGATTTCGGCCGGGTCCTCGACCGTCGAGATGTTCACCCCCGGCTGGTTGAGGATGTTCAGGCAGGTGTACAGCGACACCGTCTTGCCCGACCCGGTCGGGCCGGTGACCAGGATCATCCCGTACGGGCGGCCGACCGCGGCGAGTAACCGGTCCTTCTCGACCTTCTCGTAGCCCAGCGCGTCGATGCCGAGCTTCGCGCTCGACGGGTCGAGAATCCGGATGACGATCTTCTCGCCGAACAGCGTGGGCAGCGTGCTGACGCGGAAGTCGATCGCCTTGTTGCCGAACTTCAGCTTCATGCGACCGTCCTGCGGCACGCGCTTCTCTGCGATGTCCAGGCGGCTGATGACCTTGATGCGCGACGCGAGCTTGTCCTTGATCGCGATCGGCGGCTGCGTGATCTCGCGCAGTTCGCCGTCGATGCGGAAGCGCACGCGGTAGTGGTACTCGTAGGGCTCGAAGTGCAGGTCCGACGCGCGCATGTTGATCGCGTCGATGAGCATCTTCTGCAGGAAGCGCACCACCGGCGCGTCCTCGACCTCGGAGGCGACGTCGACGCTCTCGGCCTCGCCGCCCTCGTCGCTGACGTCGAACTCGAAGTCCATCGACGCCAGCGACTCGAGCGCGTCGTTGGCGCTCTGTCCCTGCGTGTCGCGCAGCCGCGCGAGCTTGTCGTACTCGACGATGACCCACTCGGGCTGCAGCTGGGTCGCGAACTTGATGCGCTCGACGGCCTCCTGGTCGGTCGGGTCGGCGCCGCCGATGAACAGCCGGTTGCCGCGCTTGCCGAGCACCGCGATCTGGTACTGTGCCGCCAGCTTGGGTTCGACGATGCCGCGCGGCAACTTCTCGGCGTCGACCGCGTTGAGGTCGAGCAGCGGCAGCGCCAGCGCGGTCGACAGCGTGTGCGCCAGGTCCGACGGCGACACCGCGCCGGCGGCGATCACCGCCGACAGGAAGCTCGAGCGCCGCTCCTTGGCGGTGTGCACCAGCGCCTCGGCGGACTTGGCGCTGAGCTTGCCGGCATGCACCAGCACGCGCGCGACCCCGGACAGGGTCGAAGCCGGTGCATCGGCGACGGTCTCGGCAGCCAAACGACAACTCCCGCGCAGTGGGACGAGCGACGGATGATAGTCGCGCCCGCGGGGCCGCTGGCGCCGAAAAGGCCTGCCATCCGGTGGCAACACTTCACGTCGGCGCGCCCGGCGCGCCGCCCCGCCCCGGGTTCAGTCGAGCGTGAAGCCGAGCTTGATCGTCACCTGCCAGTGCGCGACCTGGCCGTCGACGACGTGCCCGCGCGTCTCGCTGACCGTGAACCAGTGGATGTTGCGCAGCGTCTCGTGCGCCTTGGCGATCGCGTTGCGCACCGCGTCGTCGCTGCCGACGGTCGACGACCCGGTGAGTTCGATCAGCTTGTAGACGTGGTTCGACATCGCAGGCTCCGGCGGTGGTCACGCCGCGATCGGACACCCGCGCCGCAGCGCTGTCAAGCCGCGCGCAGAATCGGTGCGCCGCCGCCGCCCGCCGATGCGCCCGCTGTTCGAACCCCGACTGGTCAACGACGCCATCGGCGACCCGGTGCTGTACGTCGACCTTCGCGACGAGCGCCGCGCGCTGCTGTTCGACCTCGGCGACGTCGCCGCGCTGGCGCCGCGGCACCTGATGCGGCTGACCCACGTGTTCGTCAGCCACGCGCACATGGACCACTTCGCCGGCTTCGACACGCTGCTGCGCGTCGTGCTGGGGCGCAAGCCGCGGCTGGTGCTCGCGGGCGGCCCGGGCTTCGACGAGCAGGTCGAGCACAAGCTGCGCGCCTACACCTGGAACGTCGTGCACCGCTACGAGGTCGCGCTGGTGCTCGACGTGCACGCGCTCGGGCTCGACGGGCGCGTCGCCGGGGCGCGCTTCTCGAGCCGCAGCGGCTTCGTTCGCGAGGCCCTGCCGGGTGCCGCCTGCCCCGGCGGCGTGCTGCTCGACGAGCCGCTGCTGCGCGTGCGCGCCGCCTTCGTCGACCACGGCACGCCGTGCCTGGCTTTCGCGGTCGAGGAGAAGGCGCGCGTGCGCGTCGACCGCGCGCGGCTCGCCGCGCTGGGCGTGGCCACCGGGCCGTGGCTGCGCGCGCTCAAGCTCGCGGTGCTCGGTGGTGCGCCGCCGGCCACGCCGATCGAGGTCGTCTGGCGCGACCGCGCAGGCGTGCACACGATGACGCGCAGCGTCGGCGAACTGGCCGACGTCGTGCTCGACGTCACGCCCGGGCAGCGCCTGGGCTTCGTCACCGACCTGCGCGACAGCGACGCCAACCTGCGCGCGCTGAAGGCGCTGCTGGGTGGCGTCGACCGGCTGTACATCGAGTGCGCCTTCCTCGACGCCGACCGCGCGCACGCGCAACGCAAGCACCATCTGACCGCGCGCCAGGCCGGCGCCATCGCCCGCGCGATCGGCGCGCGCGCCGTGACGCCGCTGCACCTGTCGCCACGCTATGCGCGGCGCGCCGACGAGGTGCGCGCCGAACTGCTCGCGGCCTGGCGCGCAGCGTCGCCCGACGCCGCTCAGCCGCCGCCGGGGACGCTGCCGTCGTGCGCGTGAAGCCGCGCGATGCTGTGCACCACCGCGGCGACCTCGGCGTCGGGCAGCGGCGGGCGACAGTGGCTGCGGTTCCACGCGAGCAGCAGCTCGAGCACGACGGCCGCGTCGACGCCGTGCCACAGCAGGTGCCCGGCGAGCGACGCGACGCTGTCGTTGCGTCGGCCGTCGGGCACCGCGTCGTGCACGCGCTCGCGCCACGGCGCCGGGGCCGGGGCGGCCCGCGCGTCGAGCAGCCCGGCGGCGCGACGACACAGCCGCCGTCGCCGCGCAGGTCGATGCCCGGGTGCAGCCCGGCGCGGTTGCCGACCGTGCCGCCGGGATGCGCGAAGTACAGGTGGCGCCCGCCGCCGCCGGTGACGGCCTCGACGGTGACCGGCAGCGCGCCGTGCACCGCCTGCCAGCGGGCCAGCGCGAGGTCGCCGCCGTGGCGGGGATCGACGTCGACGACCACCAGAACCGAGACCCGGCCGGTGACGATGCCGACGTTGGCGTCGGGCCAGCGGGCGGCCCAGTGCGCGATCTCGTCGGGCGTCGCGACGCGCTGCCGGAACTCGCGCCAGGCCACGAGCCGGCGCTTGCCGTGCGGCTCGCTCGGGATCACCGACCAGCCGCGGGCCGCGTAGCGCCGCGCCGCGGCCCCGACGCCGGCGTCGACGCCGGGTTCGCGGCGCGGGCGCATCCGCCGCGTTGCCTGCGGTACGTGCCGACCAGCGTGGCGTGCACCAGCACGTGGCCGTGCATCGCCTTATCGACGGCGGCCTTCGTCGGCCGCACCAGCGCCGGCAGCGCCGGCAGGTCGTGGACGACCCGGTGCACCCAGGTGCGCTGTGGCGCCGCGGGGTCGGGGGCGTCGGGGTCGTCGGCGATCGGCACCAGGCTGGCGGTGCCGGCCGGCACGCCGCGCCACCGCAGCGGCGGCGCCACGTCGTCGCCCTCACAGGTGTGCCGGCGCAGGATCTCGCCGCCGTCGGCGAACGCGCTCGAGCTCAGTTCCATGGGCACCTCCTTGCACGTCGCCGCGGCGGCCGCGGTCAGCGCCGCCGCAGTCCGAGCCAGACCACCGTGGCCACCACCAGCAGCGCGCCGCCCACCTGCACCGGTGCCACGCGCTGGCCCAGCAGCGACCACGCCAGCACCAGCGCGAACACCGGCTCGACGTTGAGGATCGGCGAGTTGCCGACCACGCCCAGCCGCGGCAACACCGTGAACATGATCGTGAACGCGGTGCCGTAGAGCAAGGTCAGCGCCGCCAGCCCCCACCACCCCGGCGCCGCCTGCGGCCAGTGCGCGCCGCCCTGCAGCGCGACGCCGCCGGCGGCCATCAGCGCCACCAGCGCCATCGTCGCGGCGCTGCGCACGCGCCCGTCGAGGTCGCCCGCCTCGTGCTGCGTGAGCACCAGCGCCAGCCCGAACACCGCCGCAGCGGCCAGCGCGAAGCCCACGCCGGCGCCGATGCGCTGCCACTGCGCCGCCAGCCCCAGCCCCGACGCGGCGCCCGAGACGTCCAGCGCCAGCGCCAGCCCGAGCAGCAGCACCGGCATCGCCAGCAGCACGCGGCGCTCGGCGCGGTGGCGGTACACCAGCCGGGCCCACAGCGCGGTCCACAGCGGGAAGGTGTTGAACGCCAGCAGCGCCAGCGCCACCGGCAGCCGCGCGACCGCCGAGTACAGGCACAGGCTCTGCACGCCGATCAGCAGGCCGATCGCCGGCAACGCGCGGCGGTGGCGCGCCTGCAGCCGCAGCGGCACGCGCTGCAGCGCGACCAGTGCGCCGACCACCAGCGCGGTGACACCGCTGCGCAGCATCACCGCGGTGGCCACGTCGGCGCCATGGTCGAACGCCAGCCGCGCCGCGACGTGGTTCGCGCCGAACATCAGCGCGATCAGCAGCAGCGTCGCGAACGCGGTGGCCGGCAGCGCGGCGGGGCGGGCGGAGGCGGACATCGGCATGGTCGGCGCCGTGCCGTCAGACGCCGAGCACCGACTCGGCGCTCGCGTGCGGCAGCCCCAGCGCCTCGCCGACCGCGGCGCAGGTCAGCTGGCCGCGGTGGCAGTTCAGGCCGCGGCGCAGGTGCGGGTCGCGGCGCAGCGCCTCCTCGCCGAGCGCCGCCAGCGCCAGCCCGAACGGCAGCGTCGCGTGGTTCAGCGCGTGGCTGGCCGTGACCGGCACCGACCCCGGCATGTTCGCCACCGCGTAGTGCACGATGCCGTCGAGCACGTAGGTCGGCGCGTCGTGCGTCGTCGCGTGCGAGGTCTCGAAGCAGCCGCCCTGGTCGATCGAGACGTCGACCAGCACGCTCAGCGGGCGCATCGTCGCCAGCATCGTGCGCGTCACCAGGCGCGGCGCGCGGGCGCCGGGCACCAGCGCCGCGCCGATCACCACGTCGGCGCCCCGCACTTCGTCTTCGACCGCGTGGGCGGTCGCGAAGTGCGTGCGCACACGCCCGCCGAACAGCTCGTCGAGCTGGCGCAGCCGCGGCAGCGAGCGGTCGAGCACCGTCACCTCGCAGCCCAGCCCGGCGGCGATGCGCGCCGCCTGCGTGCCGACCACGCCGCCGCCGATCACCACCACGCGCGACGACGGCACGCCGGGCACGCCGCCGAGCAGCAGGCCGCGGCCGCCGGCGGGCTTGCGCAGTGCGAACGCCGCCGCCTCGAGCGCGAGCCGCCCGGCGACCTCGCTCATCGGCGCGAGCAGCGGCAAGCCGCCGTGCGCGTCGGTCACCGTCTCGTAAGCCACGGCGATGCAGCCGCTGGCCAGCAGCGCGCGCGTCAGTCCGGGGTCGGGCGCCAGGTGCAGGTAGGCGAACAGCAGCTGCCCCTCGCGCAGCAGCGCGTGTTCGGCGGGCAGCGGCTCCTTGACCTTGACGATCAGCTGCGCGCCGGCCCACACCTCGTCGGCGCCGTCGACGATGCGCGCGCCGGCGGCGGCGTAGACCTCGTCGCCGGCGCCGATGCCGGCGCCGGCACCGGCCTGCACCCAGACCTCGTGCCCGGCGGCCACGTACTCGCGCACCGCCGCCGGCGTCAGCCCGACGCGGTGTTCCTGCACCTTGGTCTCCTTCGGCACGCCGACGCGCATCGCGGGTCTCCCGGGTTGTTCGTGGTGCGTGGCGGCGGTGCGCCGCCCACGGTGCCGAGTATCCGGCGTGTGCGCGGCGCGGGTCGGCGCGGTACAAACGCGCGATGCATGCGCTGCCCGAGGCGAAGCCCCGATGACCCGACGCGCCCACCGGGCATGGATCGCGGTCGCGGTCGCCGCCGCCGGGGCTGCCGGCGCCGCTGCGTGGTGGCAGCTCGGGCGCGGTGACGGCGCCGTGCCGGCACTGCTGCGCCCCGACGACGAGCGTGTGCTCGCGCGCGGCCGCGAGGTGTACCGAACGCACTGCGCGAGCTGCCACGGCGCACGCCTCGAGGGCCAGCCCGACTGGCGCCAACGCGGCGCCGACGGCCGGCTGCCGGCGCCGCCGCACGACGCCAGCGGCCACACCTGGCACCATCCCGACGAAGTCCTGTTCGCGATCACCAAGCACGGCGTCGCGCAGGTCGCCGGCATGCCCGACTACGCCACCGCGATGCCGATCTACGACGGCGTGCTCGGCGACGACGACATCGTCGCCGTGCTGTCGTGGATCAAGTCGCAGTGGCCGGCGCATGTGCGCGCCAAGCACGACCAGATCAACCGGCAGGCGCGCGAGGCGGCGCGCTGAGCCGCCGCGACATCATCGCGGCATTCGTTCGACGACGAGGAGTTGCCCATGCGCGCTGCGCTGTACCGCCACAAGGGGCCGGCCCGCCAGGTGCTGGCCGTCGAGGACCTGCCGACGCCCGAACCCGGCGCCGGCGAGCTGCGCGTGCGGCTGGCGTATTCGGGCGTCAACCCGTCGGACGTCAAGTCGCGCGCCGGACTGTCGAACCCGGCGATGGAATTCCCCTGCGTCGTGCCGCACAGCGACGGCGCCGGCGTCGTCGACGCGGTCGGTGCCGGCGTCGCGCCCGAGTGGGCCGGCCGGCGTGTGTGGGTCTACAACGGCCAGTGGGGCCGCGCGATGGGCACCGCCGCCGAAGCGGTCGTGCTGCCGGTGGCGCAGGTGGTGCCCTTGCCCGACGGCGCGCCGTTCGAAGTCGGCGCGTCGGTGGGCATCCCGCTGATGACCGCGTGGCACGCGGTGGCGTCGTGCGGCAGCCTGCTCGGGCGCACGGTGCTGGTGCCCGGCGCCGCCGGCGCGGTCGGTCAGTACGCGACGCAGCTCGCGGTGCGCGCCGGTGCGCGCGTGATCGCCTCGGTCAGCGGCGAGGCGAAGGCGGCGCTGGCGATGACGCTGGGCGCCGACGCGGTGGTGCGCTACCGCGACGAAGACGTCGTGCAGCGCGTGCGCGCACTCACGGGCGGGCGCGGCGTCGACGCGATCGTCGAAGTCGACGCCGCGGCCAACGCCGCGCGCTGGGCCGAGCTGCTGGCGTTCGGCGGCAAGGTGGTGGTCTACGGCTCGGGCCAGCCGACGATCCCGGTGCCGTTCCGCCCGCTGATCGTCGACTTCGCGACGCTGTACTTCTTCATCGTCTACCGCCTCACCGGCGACGAGCTGCAGCGCACGCGCGACGGCATCGGCGCGCTGCTGCGCGCCGGCGTGTTGCAGCACCCGCGCGTGCAGGTGCACGCGCTCGACGACGTCGCCGCGGCGCACGAGGCGGTCGAACGCGGTGTCGACGCGAAGGTGCTGCTGCGGCTGTAGCCGCACCGGCTCCGGGCTCAGCCGCCGCGCGCCGCCCGCAACTCGTGCATCCAGGCGGCGACCTCGCGGGATGCCGCGTCGGGGGCCGCGGCGAGCGCGTCGGCGGCGGCACCGGACTTGGCCGGCGGGTGGTTCTGGCCGAGCTTGAGCTTGACCTCGAGGCGCTCGACGCGCAGCCTGAAACCGACGATCGCGCGCGCCAGCTGCGCCAGCGACGCGTCGGCGCCGGCGCGTGACCACGGCGCGGGTGCCGCGGCCTCGAAGTGCGCCGACAGCCGGTCGACGATCTGCAGCAGCGTCTCGGCGTCGTCGACGCGCTCGACACGCCCGCTCAGGTGTGCCACGGCGTAGTTCCAGGTCGGCACCGAACGTGCGGGGTCGGGGTAGCCGCGCGGCGACACGTAGGCGTGCGGCCCGTGCACGATCGCCAGCACGGTCTGCGCCTCGATGCCCTGCCACTGCGGGTTGGCGCGCGCCCAGTGGCCGAGCAGGGTCCAGCGGCCGTCGGCGTCGCGTTCGGCGAGCACCGGCAGGTGCGTCGCGAACGGCGCGCCGTCGCGCACGCTGACCAGCGTCACGAAGGGGTCGCGCGCGAGCAGGCGCGCCAGCCAGTGGTCGGCCTGGGCCGAGGCGTCGAAGTGCGCTGGCAGGTACATGCGGGTCGCGTGCGCTTGGCGTCGGGCGTCGGTGCCGGCGATGATGCATCAGCGCCGGCGCGTTGCACCGACAATCGGCGCTACCGTCGTCGCGACGCCCGCTGCCCTGCCGATGTCCGCCACCTGCCTGCCCCGTGCCGCCCTCCCTCCGTCGCATCGTCCGCCGCGCGCCGCCACGGCGTGTCGCGCCGCGCTGCTGGCAACCACGCTCGGTGTCGCGGCGGCCGGCGCGGCGGCACAGTCGGCGTCGCTCGGCTTCTACGCCGGCGCGCGCGGCGGCGGCGAGTTCACCGACCGCAACGACGGCGACCGCGACCTGCGCCTGGGCGGCGGCGCCGCGTGGTCGGCCAGCCTGGACTGGACGCCGGTCCCGGGCGCGGCGCAGATGCAGCTGTTCGTCTCGCGACAGCGCAGCGAACTGCCCGGCTCGGCGTTCGCCCGCTCCGCGGCGGTGCCGATCGACCTGACCTACGTGCACCTCGGCGGGCGCAGCTTCTTCGACGGCGACGCGCAGCGCGGCGGCGCCTACCTCGTCGGCGGGCTCGGCGTCACGCACTTCTCGCCCGGGCTCGACGGGCTGTCGGCCGAGACGCGGCCGTCGATGAACCTCGGCGTCGGCCAGCAGTGGGCGCTGACGCCGACGCTGGCGCTGCGCGCCGAACTGCGCGCCTACGTCACGCTGGTCAACAGCGGCGGCGGCTTCTTCTGCTCGGGCGGCTGCGTGTTCGCGATCCGCGGCGACACGCTGGTGCAGGGCGAGGCGATGCTCGGGCTGTCGGTCGGGTTCTGACGCCGTCGCGGCGCTCAGCCGCGGTCGAGCTTGCGCGCCAGCAACACCGAGGTCGTGGTGCGCACGACGCCGTCGATGCGGCCGATCTCGTCGAGCAGCGCGTCGAGTCGCGCGGGCGAGTCGGCACGCACGCGCGCGACGTAGTCGGACTCGCCGCTGACCGCGTCGAGCTGCCTTACCTCGGGAAGGTGCCACAGCCGGCGCACCACCTCGGGCCCGGCGCGCGGCGACACGCTGAGCCCGACGTAGGCCTGCAGCCCCTGGTCGCGCACGTCGACGCCCAGGCGCGCGGTGTAGCCGACGACCACGCCGTCGCGCTCGAGCCGCGCGATGCGCGCCAGCACCGTCGTGCGCGCGACGCCCAGCTTGCGCGCGAGGTTCGCGGTCGACTCGCGCGCGTTCGTCTGCAGCAGCGCGAGCAGTTCGCGGTCCAGCGCGTCGCGTGTCGCCGGTGGAGCGGGGCTGGCAGACATGTTTTGGTCGATTCGTCGGTTGTGATGGTCGAAGTGTCGGTCATGATGCAGATTTCGTCGAACTCGACGTTTCTTTCGTCCGCGGCGCCGCCTAGAGTGCTCTACTGTGTCGCGGCGATGCCGCGGGCGAACCTCGAGGGACCGAACGATGCGCATCCTCCTGCTCGGCGCCGGCCATATCGGCCAGACGATCGCCTCGCTGCTGGCCGGCAGCGGCGACTTCGCGCTCACCGTCGTCGACCGGCGCGACGCCGCGCTGGCCAGGCTGCGACCCCTGCCGCTGGCCACACGCTGCGCCGACACCGACGACGACCACGCGCTGCGCGGCCTGTTCGACGGCCAGGACGCGGTGATCAACGCGCTGCCGTACCACCTGGCCACGCGCGTGGCCACGCAGGCCAAGGCGGCCGGCTGCCACTACTTCGACCTCACCGAGGACGTCGCCGCGACGCGCGCGATCGAGAAGCTCGCGCTCGACGCCGACACCGCGTTCATGCCGCAGTGCGGGCTGGCGCCGGGGTTCATCGGCATCGTCGCGCACCACCTGGCGCAACGCTTCGAGCGCCTGCACGAGGTCAAGATGCGCGTCGGCGCGCTGCCGGCGTTCCCCACCAATGCGCTGAAGTACAACCTGACGTGGAGCGTCGACGGGCTGATCAACGAATACGTGCACCCCTGCGACGCGATCCGCGAGGGCGAGCGACTCGAGGTGCTGCCGCTCGAGGGGCTCGAGCACTTCTCGCTCGACGGCGTCGAGTACGAGGCGTTCAACACCTCGGGCGGGCTGGGCACGCTGGCCGAGACGCTGGCCGGTCGCGTGCTGACGCTGGACTACAAGTCGGTGCGCTACCCCGGCCACCGCGACCTGATGCGCGTGCTGCTCGAGGAACTGCGCATGAAGGACGACGTCGAGACGCTGAAGGCCATCCTGCGCCGCTCGGTGCCGGCGACGATGCAGGACGTGGTGCTGGTGTTCGTCACGGTCAGCGGCTGGCGCGACGGCCAGTTCATCCAGGAGGTGTTCGCACGCAAGGTGTTCGCCGAGCGCGCCGAGGCCGAGCCGCAGTCGGCGATCCAGATCACCACCGCCGCCGGCGTGTGCGCGGTGGTCGACCTGTTCCGCGAGGGCCGGCTGCCGCGATCGGGTTTCGTGCGCCAGGAGCAGGTCGCGCTGCCCGATTTCCTCGCCAACCGCTTCGGGCGCGCGTACCAGCAGTCAAGGCAGGTCGAGTCGATCTCGTGATCGCCGGCGTGCGTCGTGCGGGCGGTCGGCCGCGCAGGCCCGGGTGACGATCGACGCTAGCGGATCAGCAGCAACGGGGTGCTGCACAGCGACAGCACCTTCGTGGTCACCGATCCCATCACGAGCCCGGCGACGGCACCTCGGCCATGGGTTCCCATGACGATCAGGTCGAAGGACTGCCGGGTGGCGAACTTGGCGATCGTCGACCCGGCAGGGCCGATGCGGTAGACGAAGGTGGCACCCACGCCGTGCCGCTTGAAGAAGGCCCGAATCGGCTTCAGCACGGTCTCGGCATCGTCGGCGTAGAACGCATCGACCTGCGGCTTGCCCACGAAGGCCGCCGCGCGGTGCGGCACCGCAGGCACGCAGTGCAGCACCGTGTAGCTGTGCTGGGGCCCCAGCCACTCGTCGTGCGCCGCGATGAAGGCGAGCATGCGCTTGGTGTAGGCGCTGCCATCGGCGGCGATCAGAATCTTCACGTTGCTGTCTCCTCGTCAGCGTCAGCGGCAGCGGCAGCGCCGGACCGGCGGCGATCGATCGGCCCGGGACCCTGGGGGCTCGACCGTGCCGCTCGTGCCTTCCCTGCCCGCGGACCTTGCGCAACGCCATGCGCGGATCACGCTGGCACGCGACGCCGTGGTCGAAGTCCCGGATGCCGACTTCGACCGCTCTTCGTGCACCTCTCGGCCCGCGAGCGCTCGTGCCGACCATAGCAGGTGTCCCGGTGGCAGTGTCTGCACCCGTGGCAGGCGTCGCCTTGCGCCTCGCGATCGATGGCGCGGTACGGGACCAGGTCCGAGATCGGACGGGAAGCACCGGCGTGCGCGACGGTGCGCGGCGCCGACGCCGCATCACCACGGCGGTGCCCACGGTCGGCAGCAGCCCCCGTGCCGCCCCGATGAGGCCCCGCCCGTCGGCGGCGGTCATCGTTGGGCTGCACGCAGACTTTCAGGCCTCGGCCTCGCTGCTCCCGCGCGGCGGCCGACGCCTTCGTGCCCACTTGATGGCCTCGAACCACACGACGCTGAGCAGGCCCAGCACGAAGGCGGCAGCCAGTTCGTCGACGAGCAGCGGCGCGAAACGAAGCACCTGGACCGCCCAGGGCAGGTACAGCGCCACCGCCAGCAGCGCCAGGGCTCCCCCGATGACCAGCCACAGCGTCCGGTTCGGCGTTCGCAGCGTCGTCCACAGCGACCCCGTTGCCGAGCGATTCGACAGGATCAGGGCGAGGTTGCCCGTCACGAGCGTCGCGAACGCGAAGGCGCGTGCCTGCGCCTCGGGGATCCGCGCACTGGCCCAGGCGAACGCCAGCAGCACGACGAGCAGCACGCCCACGCCCTGCAGCAGCGCCAGCCACAGCGTCGAGCCGCCGAACAGCGGCGCTGCGACGTCGCGGGGCGGGCGATGCATCACGTCGCGCTCGGCCGGCTCGTTCTCGAAAGCGACGGAACAGGCCGGATCGATGATGAGTTCGAGCAGCGCGATGTGCATCGGATAGAGCAGCGCCGGCCATCCGAACACGACGGGCAGCAGCGCCATGCCGGCGATCGGCACGTGCACCGCGAGGATGTACGACATGGCCTTGCGCAGGTTGTCGAAGATCCTGCGCCCGAGCCGCACCGCACGCACGATGGAGGCGAAGTTGTCGTCGATCAGCACCAGCGAGGCCGACTCGCGCGCCACGTCGGTGCCACGGCCACCCATCGCGACACCGACGTGCGCGGCGCGCAGCGCCGGGGCGTCGTTCACGCCGTCGCCGGTCATCGCAACGACCTCGCCACTGGCCTTCAGCGCCTGGACGATGCGCAGCTTCTGCTGCGGCGCGATGCGCGCGCAGATGCCGACTTCGGCCATGCGCGCGCGCAGGGCCTCGTCGCTCAGCGCCGCCAGCTCGTCGCCCGAGAGGACGTCGGTGTCGCCACCGGCCAGGCCGGCCTGGCGCGCGATGGCCTGCGCCGTGGCCGGGTAGTCGCCGGTGATCATCACGACGCGGATGCCGGCGGCGCGGCACTCGGCCACCGCGGGCGGCACCTCGGCGCGCACCGGGTCGGCCAGGCCGAGCAGCCCGACGAACTCGAAGTCGAAGCCATGTTCGTCGGCGGGCCAGTGCTGCCCGACGAAGGATCCCCGGGCCACCGCCAGCACGCGCAAGCCCTGGCCGGCCAGTTCGTCGACGGCGCGCCCGATGCGTTCCCGGTCCGCCGTGCGGAGGTGGCACAGGTCGATGACCGCTTCCGGAGCGCCCTTGGCGGCGACCGTGTGCGGGCCACCGGCATCGGCCGCCCAGACGTGCGACATCGCGCGCAGCGCCGGCGTCAGGGCATAGGTCTGCACCAGCCGCCAGTCTCGGTGCAGATGCTCGGTGTCGGCGAGGAAACGCTGGCCCAGCTGGTGAAAGGCCTTCTCCATCGGATCGAACGGGTCGACCACGCTGGCGAGGATCGCCACCTCGACGAGGCCGTGGTACGCCTCCGGAAGGCTGCTGCCGGTGAGCGTGGCCAGCTCGAGGCGATCGTCGACGGCGACGCCACCGGCGACGAGGTGCGTCACCGTCATGCGGTTCTCGGTCAGGGTGCCGGTCTTGTCGGAACACAGCACCGTGGTGGCGCCCAGCGTCTCGATCGCCGTGATCCGGCGCGTCAGCACGCCCTCCTTGGACAGGCGGCGCGCGCCGAGGGCGGGGAACACCGTCAGCACCACCGGGTACTCCTCGGGCAGCATGGCCATCGCCAGCGCGATGCCGGCGAGCACCGCCTGCAGCCAGTCGCCTTTCGCCACGCCGTGGACGACGACCAGCACCAGGCTGAGCGCGAGCGCCAGCAGGGCCAGGGTGCGCACCAGCCGGGCCGTCTGCCGCTGCAGCGGCGTGCGTTCGCTCGCCACCGTGCCCAGCGCCGCGCCGATGCGCCCGATCTCGCTGCGGGCACCGGTGGCCGTGACGCAGGCCATCGCATGCCCCTGAACGATCAGCGTGCCGGCATAAACCATCGGCCGGTCGTCGCCGCCGGGCGGGCGGCGCGCCGATGGGCCGTGTGCGGCGGCTTCGGCCCAGTCTTCGGGCAGCGCCACCCGTTTGCCCACCGGCACGGACTCGCCCGTCAGCAGCGACTCGTCGGCGCGCACCCCGTCGCATGACACCAGCAGCGCGTCGGCCGGCACGCGGTCGCCCTCGCTCAGCTTCAGCAGGTCGCCACGCACCACGTCGCGGCCGGCGATGCGCTGCGGCGCTGCGTCGCGAACGACCAGTGCGCGCGGGCTGGTCAGGTCGCGCAGCGCCTCGATCGCGCGTTCCGTGCGACCCTCCTGGTACAGCGTCAGCGCCAGCGTGACGACCACGAATCCGAACAGCGTCACGCCTTCCTGCAAGTCGCCGAACAGCAGGTACAGCGTGCCCGCCGCGAGCAGCAGCAGGAACATCGGCTCGCGCACCGTCTCGAGCGCGATCGAGATCAGCGTGCGCCGTTCGCCCCCCGGCAGCGCGTTGGGCCCGTCCGCGGCCAGGCGTCGGGCCGCCTCGGCCCCGGTGAGCCCGGCGTCAGGGGCGGTGCCGCGCGCGGTGGATTCGGCTTCGGTCGTGGCCATGTCCAGGCCAGGACGGCCCTCTCGTTGCAGGCAGGCTCGGGTGCAAGCCTCACAGCGGCCCTCTGCCGGCCCGGGGCCGCGCCGCCGGCGCGCGGCCTTGCGACGGTGAACGGTCACCGTCGTCCGCGCGTGGCGGGCATCAGGCCAGACCGAGCAGACGCACCGCGTTGTCTTTCAGGATCAGCGGCTTGACCTCCGGCTTGAAGCCGGCCTCGTCGAAGTCCTGCATCCAGCGTTCGGGCGTGATCAGCGGGAAGTCGCTGCCGAACAGCATGCGGTCGCGCAGCAGCGTGTTGGCGTACTGCACCAGCTGCGGCGGGAAGTACTTCGGGCTCCAGCCCGACAGGTCGATCCACACGTTGGGCTTGTGCAGCGCCAGGCTCAGCGCCTCGTCCTGCCAGGGCCACGATGGGTGTGCGACGACGATCTGCATGTCGGGGAAGTCGATCGCGACGTCTTCGAGCAGCATCGGGTTGCTGTTCTGCAGCCGCAGGCCCCCCCCGCAGCGCATGCCCGAGCCGATGCCGCTGTGGCCGCTGTGGAAGATCGCCGGCAGCCGGTGCTCGGCGATCACCTCGTACAGCGGCCAGGCCATGCGGTCGTAGGGCAGGAAGCCCTGCACGGTGGGGTGGAACTTGAAACCCTTCACGCCGTGCTCGGCGATCAGCCGGCGCGCCTCGCGCGCGCCCATCCTGCCCTTGTGCGGATCGATGCTGGCGAACGCGATCATCATGTCGGCGTTCTTCCGTGCCGCCTCGGCGACCTCCTCGTTCGGGATGCGCCGCCGACCCAGTTGCGCCTCGCTGTCGACCGTGAACATCACCAGGCCGATCTTGCGTTCGCGGTAGTAGGCCACCGTCTCGTCGATCGTCGGGCGACGGTTCGAGCGGAAGTACTTGTCGGCGGCGCGGTCGTACTCCTCGCCGTAACTGTCGAACGGGTTCCAGCACGACACCTCGGCGTGCGTGTGCACGTCGATGGCGACGAGGTCGGCGTGTTGCATGCGTTGCGCTCCGTCAATCTGGCGGTGGATGATGAAGTTTAACGACGATAACTAACGTGTGCCACCACCGCGGTGTTCCCCGCGCCTCCGGGTCGTAGCTGGTGGATTCTTTGCGTCCGGCGTACGGGTTAACCCGATACTCGAGGGTCTCCATTTATTTTCAAATCTTAAATAAATGGAGAACCTCACATGACCCTCGACTTCATCCCCGCCGGCGGCACGCTGGCCACGCTGGACCTGTTGCGCGTCGAGCTGTCGGGGCCCGTCGCCCACCTGCGGCTGGCGCGGCCGGGCAAGCGCAACGCGCTCAACGACAAGCTGGTGCGCCAACTGCACACGGCGTTCGTGCACTGGCCCGCCGAGGTGCGTGTGGTCGTGATCAGCGGCGAGGGCGCGCACTTCTGCGCCGGGCTGGACCTGTCGGAACTGGCCGAACGCAGCACCTTCGAGGGCGTGGCGCACTCGCGCATGTGGCACGCGGCGATGGACGCGATCCAGTTCGGCCCGGTGCCGGTGGTCGCGGTGCTGCACGGCGCGGTGGTCGGCGGCGGGCTCGAGCTGGCCAGCGCCTGCCACCTGCGCGTCGCCGAGGCGAGCACCTTCTACGGCCTGCCCGAAGGCCAGCGAGGGCTGTTCGTCGGCGGCGGCGGGTCGGCGCGCGTGCCGCGGCTGCTCGGCGTCGCGCGCATGACCGACATGATGCTCACCGGGCGCGTGTTCGACGCCGACGAGGGTCAGGCGCTCGGGCTGTCGAACTACCGCGTCGGCGACGGCGAAGGGCTGGCGCGGGCGTTCGCGCTGGCGCGCAAGATCGCGTCGAACTCGCCGCTGTCGAACTTCGCGGTGACGCAGGCGCTGCCGCGCATCGCCGACCTGGCGCAGTCCGACGGCCTGTTCGTCGAGTCGCTGATGGCGGCCATCGCGCAGGGCGACGAGGGGGCCAAGCGGCGCATGCGCGACTTCCTCGAAGGCCGCGCCGGCAAGGTGGGCAAGCCGTGAGCGCGCCGCGCTACCGTGGCGCACGCGTCGGCGGCTGCCTGTCGGCCGCGGTCGAGCCCGGCGCCGACGGCGTCGTGCGGCTGCGCTCGACCGAGCCGCTGCAGCCGTACCCGGCGCGCCTCACCGACCGACTCGAGCACTGGGCACGCGAGGCGCCCGAGCGCACGTTCGCCGCGCGGCGCGACCGTGGCGGCGACTGGGTGCACATCGGCTACGCACAGATGCTCGAGCGCGCTCGCGCCGTCGGCCAGGCGCTGGCCACGCGCGCGCTGTCGGCCGAACGCCCGGTGGCGATCCTGTCGGACAACGACCTCGAACACCTGACGCTGTACCTCGGCGCGATGTGGGTCGGCGTGCCGGTCGTGCCGGTGTCGCCGGCGTACTCGCTGGTGTCGCAGGACTTCGGCAAGCTGCGCCACGTGCTGGCCACCACCACGCCGGGGCTGGTGTTCGCCGCCGACGCGCGCTACGCGAAGGCGATCGCCGCCACGGTGGGCGGCGACGTCGAGGTCGTGCTCGCCGAGGGCACGCTCGACGACCGGCCGACCACGCCGCTTGCGTCGCTGCTGGCCACGGCGCCCGGCGCCGAGGCCGACGCGGCGCACCTGCGGGTCGGTCCCGACACCGTGGTCAAGTTCCTCTTCACCTCGGGGTCGACGAAGCAGCCCAAGGCGGTGGTCAACACGCAGCGCATGCTGTGCGCGAACCTGCAGATGATCCGCCAGGCCTTTGCCTTCCTCGCCGACGAGCCGCCGGTGCTGGTCGACTGGCTGCCGTGGAACCACACCTTCGGCGGCAACCACAACATCGGCATCGCGCTGTACAACGGCGGCACGCTGTACGTCGACGACGGCAAGCCCACCGCGGCCGGCATCGGCGAGACGCTGCGCAACCTGCGCGAGATCGCGCCGACGATCTACTTCAACGTGCCCAAGGGCTTCGAGGAGATCGCCGCGGCGATGGACGCCGACGCGGCGCTGCGCGAGCGGCTGTTCAGCCGCGTGCAGGCCTTCATGTTCGCCGGCGCGGGGCTCAGCCAGGTGGTGTGGGACCGGCTCGACGAACACGCCGAGCGCACCGTCGGCGAGCGCATCCCGATCTTCAGCGGACTGGGCATGACCGAGACGGCGCCGAGCTGCACCTTCGCGCTGGGCCACACGGTGCGCTCGGGTCACATCGGGCTGCCTTGCCCGGGCGTCGAGGTCAAGCTGGTGCCGATGGGCGCCGAGGCCGACGGCAAGGTCGAGATCCGCTTCCGCGGGCCCAACGTGATGCCCGGCTACTGGCGCGCTGCCGCCGAGACCGCCGCCGCGTTCGACGAAGAGGGCTTCTACCGCACCGGCGACGCGGTGCAGTGGGTCGACCCCGCCGATGCGCAGAAGGGCTTGCGCTTCGACGGCCGCGTCGCCGAGGACTTCAAGCTGTCCACGGGCACTTTCGTCAGCGTCGGCCCGCTGCGCGCGCGCATCGTCGCGCTCGGTGCGCCTTGCGTGCAGGACGCGGTGATCACCGGCCTGAACCGCGACGATGTCGGCATGCTGGTGTTCCCGCGCCTCGACGAGTGCCGCAGGCTCGCCGGGCTCGGCGCCGGCGCGCCGGCGCCCGAGGTGCTGCACCACCCGGCGGTGCGCCGGTTCTTCCAGCGCCTGCTCGACCGTCTGTGGCACGAGGGCACCGGCAGCGCGACGCGCGTGGCGCGCGCCCACGTGCTCGCCGAGCCGCCGTCGATCGACAAGGGCGAAGTCACCGACAAGGGCTCGATCAACCAGCGCGCCGTGCTGCAGCACCGTGCGGCGCTGGTCGACGCGCTGCACGACGGCGGCGACCCCTACCGTCTGCTGCCCGGCGGCGATGGCGTCGCGTCGCACGCCTGAGGCCGTCGATGGGGACCGTCGGCGACGCACCCGCGGCCACGGCGTCGGCCGCCGGCGGCGCACCGGTGAGCGTGTCGGCGCCCGCCGCTGCGCGGGCCGGTGCCCTCGACGAGTCGGTGCTGGCGCACCTGGTCGGCTACCACCTGGCGAAGGCCGACGCGCCTGCGCGGCGCACCTTCGAACGCCACCTGGGCGCGCCGCTGCGGCTGCAGCCGGTCGATTTTTCGCTGCTGGTGCTGCTGCTGGCCAACGGCAGCGCGACGCCGAAGCAGCTGTCGCAGGCGCTCGACGTGGCGCCGCCGAAGGTCACGCTGCTCGTCGACCGGCTCGCCGAACGCGCGCTGCTGCGGCGCCAGCGCAGCGCGGTCGACGGCCGTGCGCTCGACGTGCTGCTCACCGACGCCGGTCGCGACCTGGCCACGCAGGCGTTGCGCATCTCGCGCACGATGGAATCGACGCTGCTGCAATCGCTGTCGCCGGCCGAACGCGCGATGCTCGTGGAGCTGCTGGCCAAGCTGGCGCGTGCGCCGGCGTAGCGTCGCGCCGGCGTGGGTTCAGCGTGCGGGCGCCGCGGCGCGCCGCAATGGCCAGCGTGCGATCAGCGTCACCACCAGCAGCGCGAAAGCCAGCCGCGCCCACAGGATGCCCGACAGGTCGGCACCCAGCAGCAGCACCAGCAGCGTGTCCTCGATCACGCTGTGGCCCAGCCCGAGCAAGGTCATCACCAGGAACACGTCGCGCCGCGTCAGCCGGCCCGAGCGCGCCTCGCGGATCAGCAGCCCGCCGCCGAAGCTGATGCCCAGCGTGATGCCGATCACCGTGGCGTTGGCCGCCTCCCGGCGGATGCCGATCAGCCGCAACACGGGCGCCAGCAGCGCGTGCATCAGCCGCTCGACGCCCAGCGCGCGCAGCAGCCGCAGCAGTGTCATCAGCGCGACGATGACGACGAAGATCGTGCCCAGCAACTGCAGCTGGTCCAGCGCCCAGGTGGCCAGCGACCCGTCGGGCGGCGCCGGCTGCCAGCGCAGCACCGCCGGCTGTTGCAGCACCCCGAGACCGGTGTACAGCAGGTTGAGCAGCGCGCCCAGGACCAGCGCGCCGCCCACGCGCACCAGCAGCGTCGCGTGCCAGCGCACGCCGGTGGCGCGCGCGATCGCGCCCTCGACCGGCAGCGCGTGAGACACCAGCATCATCGATGCGAGCACCGTGACCTGCGCGACGGTCAGCGCCTCCTGCGCGGCGAACGAGGCGTAGACCGCGATCGCCGTGTACAGGTTGGTCAGCATCACCGTCGCCCAGACGATGCCCATCGCGTCGGGCAGGCCGACGAGCTGCATCGACGGCGACAGCAGCCAGGCGAGGCCGCCCGTGACACCCGCCAGCTCCAGCGCCTTGACCACCAGCAGCGCCGGCACCATCACCTTCAGCAGCGTCCAGTACACCGACAGCGATTCGGCGCCCAGCTCGCGCGCCTGCGCCGCCAGCGTCTGCGTCAAGTTCCTCGGCAAGCTCGATTCCTTCGTCGTGGCCAAAACCGCCCATCCTAGCGAAGCGGCCGCCGCGGCAGGCACGAAGCACCGACGCCCCCTGTCGGCGATCCCCCTTCCAGCAGCCACCGCGGCGCCGGGTCTGCCGGTCCGACCGCGAGGCCCCGCCGCTCCGCGGGCCGGGCCGTACGCGCTTGGGGCAGCGGCTACGCCGACTTGACCAGCAGCGTGAAGTGCTCGACCTGCGGCGGCGCGGCGAAGTACGGCCCGACGACCTCGCGCCACTGCGTGAACAGCGGCCCGCCGCGAAAGTGCACGGTGTGGTCCTCGAGCGTGTCCCAGAAGATCATCAGCAGGTAGCGCTCGGGGTTCTCGAGGCCGTGGTTGACCTTGTAGCCGCGAAACCCGCGCGCGCGGCTGACCACCTCGTCGAGGCCGCGCCGGATCGCGGCGTCGAATTCGGCCTGCCGGCCGGGCTGGATGCGGATGTCGGCGAGCTCGAGGATCATCGGAGCGGGGCGGATGCGGCGGAGCACGCAGTCTAAGCGGCGGCCGACGCGTCTCCACAGCCTAGGGGATGCGCCGTGCGGCGCGAACGACGATGCTGGCGACGGGTTCCGCTGCCGACCTGCCGCGCCGGCCGTCGCCGACGGCGTCGGGCGGGCGGCCACGGGCCGGCGGCGCCTCGCGCGACCGCACCGCTTCGAGACGACACGCGGCGACGGGGAGAACCTCATGTCCGCAACACCCCAAGGCCGGCCCGGTCTGGGCGCGCGCCGTCGCGCCGCGTGGTCCGTCGCGGTCGCGCTGGCCGTCGCGCTCGGCGCGGTGCAGGCGCAGCCGACGCCCGACGACCTCAGGAAGGTGCCGGTCGACGACCTGAAGCGCAGCTACCTCGCGTGCCACGACGCGTCGACCCGGCGCGTGCTCGCCATGGGCGAGGTCATGCACTGCTCGGTGGTCTACGAGGCGCTCAAGCAGCGCGCCTTCGGCGGCGACTTCGAGCGGCTGCTCGCCTGGGCGCGCGCGCAACCGCCGCGCACCGCCGCCGCGAGGGCCGGGCCGGCCGCCGCGACGTCGTGCCCCGACGACCTCTGACCGGCGGGCACCCGGGGGGCTACACGCCGAGGCGGTGCATCAGTTCGCCCTCGTCGAGCGCGTCGGACGCGCCGGCGAGCACGACCTGGCCCTTCTCGAGCACCACCGCGCGGTCGGTGTGCGCGAGCACGGTGCGCCAGCTGCGGTCGACGATCAGCGTCGCGATGCCGGTGGCTCGGATCTCGCCGATCACGCGCCAGATGTCGGCGACGATCAGCGGGGCCAGCCCCTCGGTGGCTTCGTCGAGGATCATCAGCTGCGGGTTGGTCATCAGCGCGCGGCCGATCGCCAGCATCTGCTGCTCGCCGCCCGACAACTGCTGGCCGCCGTGGTTGAGCCGCTCGCCCAGGCGCGGGAAGGTGTCCATGACGCGCTCGAAGGTCCAGTCGCGGCGCCCGTCGGGGCCGGCACGTGCGGTCATCACCAGGTTCTCGCGCACCGACAGGTTGGGGAAGATGCCGCGCCCCTCGGGCACGTAGCCGATGCCGCGGCGCGACATCTTCTCGGGGGGCTGGTTCGTCACCTCGGCGCCCTGCCACTGCACCCGGCCCTGGCGTGCGCGCACGTAGCCCATCAGGGTGCGGATCAGCGTGGTCTTGCCCATGCCGTTGCGCCCGAGCAGGCCCACCGCCTCGCCGCGTGCCAGCGTCAGGTCGACGCCGCGCAGGATGTGGCTGTCGCCGTAGTAGGCATGGATGCCGGCGGCTTGCAGCAGGACGCTCATGCGGTCGCCATACCGTCAAGCAACCGCCGCGGATCCGGCTTTGCCGGTCCGCTGGCGGTGCCCCCGTGGGGGAGGCGCCGAAGGCGCTTCGGCGGGGTCATTTCAATGGTCACCGAGATAGGCGATGCGCACCTGCTCGTCCTCGCGGATGCGCGCCGGCGTGTCGCTGGCGATGACCTCGCCGTTGACCATCACCGTGATGCGGTCGGCGACGCGGAACACCGCGTCCATGTCGTGCTCGACGAGCAGCACCGCGTGGCGCGCCTTCAGGCCTTCGAGCAGGCCGAGCATGCGGTCGGTCTCCTCGGCGCCCATGCCGGCCAGCGGCTCGTCGAGCAGCAGCACCTGCGGCTGCGTGGCCAGGCACATCGCGATCTCGAGCTGGCGCTTGCCGCCGTGGCTGAGGCTGCCGGCCGGGCGGTCGGCGAACTCGGCCAGCCCGGCGCTGCTCAGCGCGCCGTGCGCCACCGTGGTCGCGTGCGGGCAGCGTGCGGCCGACTCCCACAGTGCCCAGGCACGCTGGCGCGCGGCCTGCGCCGCGAGGCGGCAGTTCTCGAACACGCTGAACTCGGGGAAGATCGTCGTGCGCTGGTAGCTGCGCCCGATGCCGGCGCGCGCGCGCCGCGGCTGCGACCAGCGCGTGACGTCGTCGCCGCGCAGCACGATGCGGCCTTCGCTGGCGGGGATTTCGCCCGACAGCATGTTGATCAGCGTGCTCTTGCCGGCGCCGTTGGTGCCGATCACCGCGTGGATCTCGTCCAGCCGCCACTCGAGCGTGACGCCGTGCACCGCGGTCAGACCGCCGAAACGCCGCGTCAGGCGTTCGCAGGCGAGCACGACGTCGCTCATCGCGGCCTCCGGCGCAGCCGCTCGCCCAGCCCGATCAGCCCCTTGGGCAGGAAGGCGACGAACAGGATGATCGTCACGCCCAGCGTCAGCTGCCAGTGGTCGGCCAGCGCGCCGACCAGCGCGTGGCTGGAGAACAGTTCCTTGAGCAGCATGAACGCCGCCGCGCCGATCACCGCGCCGCGCAGGTGGCCGATGCCGCCGAGGATCACCATCAGCAGCACCGCGCCGCTCTCGTGCCAGCTCAGCAGTTCGGGGTTGACCGCCGCGTCCTTGGCGGCGACGAAGAAGCCCGCCAGCCCGGCCAGCGCACCGGCGAGCACGAACGCCGCGAGCTTGTAGCCGTAGGTCGCGAAGCCGGCGGCGCGCATGCGCTGCTCGTTGACGCGGATGCCCGCCAGCGCGCGGCCGAAGCGCGAGCGCAGCACCAGCGCGAGCAGCCCGTAGGTGGCCACCAGCGCGGCGAGCACCAGGTAGTAGACGTTGCGCTTGTCGTCGAGCTCGAGCACGCCGCCGGGCAGCGCCAGCTGCGGGCGCAGGTTCAGGAAGATGCCGTCGCTGCCGCCGCCGACCTTGGTGTCGTGGAACACGAAGTACGCCATCTGCGCGAACGCCAGCGTGACCATGATGAAGTACACGCCCTTGGTGCGCAGGCTCAGCGCGCCGACCACCAGCGCGTACGCCGCGGCCACCCCCATCGCCAGCGGCAGCAGCAGCCACACCGAGCCGGGGTCGTACTCGGGCGACGCCAGCACGGTGACGTAGGCGCCGATGCCGAAGAACGCCGCGTGCCCCAGGCTGACCAGCCCGGTCTGGCCCACCAGCAGCTCGAGGCTGAGCGCGAAGATCGCGAAGACCATGATCTTCACGACCAGGTCCTGCTGGTACGGGTCGACGACCAGCGGCAGCAGCGCCAGCACGAAGGCGCCGGCCACCGGCACCAGCCAGCCCCTGCGCGCGGCGGCCTCAGACACGGCGGCTGAGCAGCCCCTCGGGCCGCCAGATGAGGATGATGGCCATCAGCAGGTACACGCCGATGCCGCTGTACTCGGCGAAGAAGACCTTGCCGAAGGTGTCGACGAAGCCCACCAGCAGCGACGCGATCAGCGCGCCGGTGATCGAGCCGATGCCGCCGATGACGACGACGACGAAGCAGATGATCAACACCGACCCGCCCATGCCCGGGTAGACGCTGGACATCGGCGCGGCGATCATGCCCGCCAGCGCCGCCAGCGCGACGCCGGCGGCGAACACGATGCGGTACAGCGTCTTGATGTCGACGCCCAGCCCGCGCACCATGTCGCGGTTGCTCGCGCCGGCGCGGATCATCATGCCCAGCCGCGTGCGGTTGACCACCAGGTACATGCCCACCGCCAGCACGATGCACGCCGCCGACGCGAACAGCCGGTACACCGGGTAGGTCATCAGCCCGCCGAGCGGGATGCTGCCGGCGAGCCACGACGGCACCGGCACGCCGTGCACGTCGTTGCCCACCGTCAGCGACCGCACCTCCTCGAACACCAGGATCAGCGCGTACGTCATCAGCACCTGCTGCAGGTGCTCGCGCTCGTAGAGGAAGCTGAAGAACGCCCACTCGAGCACGAAGCCCAGCAGCGCGGCGAGCACGATGCCGACCGCCAGCATCGGCAGGAAGCTGTCGGCGAAGTGCGGCGCCAGCACGAACGCCATGTACGCGCCGATCATGTAGAAGCTGCCGTGCGCCAGGTTGATGACGCCCATGATGCCGAAGATCAGCGTCAGCCCCGACGCGAGCAGGAACAACAGCAGTCCGTACTGGACCGCGTTCAGGCACTGGACGAGGAAGGTGGCGAAGTCCACGGCGGCAAAAGAAAGGGCGGCGCGAGCCGCCCGCTATTGTGTGCGCGGCGCCGCAGTCACATCCGGCAGCCGCGCCCCGGGTCGGCGAGCGCCTTGACGGCCACGCCGGTGACCACGT